>CAYMRO010000013.1:0-17352 GCA_964392875.1 uncultured Demequinaceae bacterium | reverse complement strand
GTGGTTTCCGGAGGGCGCGGCACGGGCGGCGACTATGCGCTCGTACGTGAGTTGGCCGAACTCCTTGGCGGTGCCGTTGGCGCGTCCCGCGATGCGACCGACGAGGGGTGGATCAGTCACGAGCACATGGTTGGCCAGACGGGCACCACAGTGACGCCCGCGCTGTATGTGGCGTGCGGGATTTCTGGCGCGGTGCATCACCGGGGCGGGATGCAGGCGTCGGGGACGATTGTCGCCGTGAATCTTGATCCCGACGCGCCCATCTTTGAGATCTCCGACTTTGGCGTTGTTGGGTCGTTGTTTGATGTGCTGCCGCAGGCGATTGCGCGCATTCGTGAGGTGCGGGGGGTCTAGGCCGCTCAAGCCTGGCGCAGGAGCGTCAGGTCAGTGGAGTGCAGCACCTCGGGCACCGCCAGGAGGTCGATTGACTGGATCATCCCGTCGGCGACGACGAACTCGAAGATGACCTTAAGTTCGCCCTTGTGCGTCCACGCGGCGCCCGGCGCGCCGTCGACGGTAGCGCGACGGATCGCGAGGGCCTTGCCGTTGTAGAACTCGGCGACCGCGTCGCGGCCCGTCAACGCGAGGGGCGAGCCCATTGCGGCCGCAGCCGCATCGGAGCGCGCGGCAACATCGGGAGCCAACAGCGCCACTAGGCCGGGAAGGTCGCCCGTACGCGAGGCGAGCAAGAAGGCGTCGACGACCGCGCGGTCCTCCGCGTGCTGAGGGCTACGCAGGTGGTTCGCCGGTGACCCAGCTCGCACGGTTGCTCGCGCGCGGCTCGCAAGTTGACGGCACGCCACAACGGACTTGCCGAGGATCTCGGCGACCTGCTCGAACGGCAGCGCGAACACATCATGCAGCATGAACGCGAGACGCTGACTGGGTTCGAGGGAGTCAAGCAGCACCGTGAGGGCGGCGCCCACCGCGTCTGCTGCCAATGCGACGTCCTCTGGGCCAGCGGCGGGCGAGGGGCCGTCCGGAGCCTCACCAACATCGGGCCGCCTTGCCCGCAGCGAGTCCAGACAGATGCGGGCGACGATGGTCGTCAGCCACCCTTGAGGATTGTCGATTCCTTCCATCCCTGCGCGGGAGGCGCGAATCCACGCTTCCTGGAGCGCGTCGTCGGCGTCATGGCTGCTGTTGAGCATCCTGGTGGCCATGCGACGAAGGCGCGGACGCTCCGTCTCAAAAGTTTCTGCCAATCCCATGTCACACATCCTCGCTTGTTGTCGTCAAAGAGGTGACGGCTGAAAGGCAGCCGATGTGACAGGAGGCGGCCATGGAGCCGGCAAACATTGCAGTATCGGTCTCGAATCTTGACGAGGCAAAAGCTCAGTATGCGGCGATTTTGGGAGTTGAGCCTTACGCGGCAAGCGAGTATTACGTTGGCTTCCGGGCCAACGGCTTTGAGTTGGGCCTCACGGGCGGCACCGCGGGTTCGCCCATCACCTACGTTCCCGTAGACGACCTCGATGCGGCGGTGGAGGCAGCCCGCGCGGCGGGGACGGTGGCGGAGGAAGCCCATGACGTTGGCGGTGGCATGCGTGTTGCCGTTTTCGTGGATAGCGACGGGAATCGGATTGGGCTGAAGGCGGCCCACCGGCGTTCGGGTGCCTGACTGATTTTAGATGGGCAGAACCCGCGTCCCCAGCCGGTCCTGGCGAGGGTCGCTATCCACAGATTTCTGCTGATTTGGGCTGTTTCCGAACAATGTCAGTGGTCCCTGCTTGACTTAACTCATGCAAATCTCGTTGGCGCCCGTGACCGAGCACCTTGGTGTGCTCGGGCCGCTTGATGGTGCTGACGCGCGTTCGCTGACGGGCGATGAAGCCGCCGAATGGATCCGCCGTGCTGCGCGTGCCCGGCATGCGCTGGATGGCGTGATCGCCGCGCTCTCCGCGCGCGTTGACGAGCTCTCATCGTTGGACGCGGGCCGCGATCGGTACGCACGCGCAAAGGGATTCCCCAGTTCGCAAGCGCTCATTGAGCGGGTTGGCGATCTTGGGCGGGGTGACGCGAACAAGCTCGTGGAGTTGGGTCGCGCCATGGTCGCCGCTGAAGACGCGCCAGTTCTTGTGTCCGACGCGGGGGAGCCAGAGCCCGCGCTCTTCGCCTACCTCTGTGGTTGCGTGGCAAGCGGTGACTTGAGCACGGAGAAGGCCGCGGTCATTCGCGGGATGCTGCAGGAACTGACGAACGCGACTGTGGAGTTGGAGCGTTCTCTTGTGGACCGCGCTAGGCGCAAGTCGTTGGCGGACGTCAAGGACATGTGTGTGCGCGAGCTGGCCAAACTGGAGCATGATGCGTTGCGCGCGCGCGAGGTCCGCAATCGGGAACGGCGGTTTGTCAATTTCAAGGACATTGGCGACGGCACGGTGTCGATGGTTGGGCTACTAGACAATGCCACCGTTGGCCCCCTGCGTGCCTGGCTCGAGCCGGAAGTGCAGCGGCAGCTCAACTGCCAGCGCGACGTTGAGGAGGCCCAGCAGCGCACGGTTGGCCAGGTCTACGCAGACGCGCTCGCGGACATGGCACGGCACCTTTCCGGCTGCCAAAAGCCGGCAGACGGTGTTAAGACGGCGCTCGTTCTCCGAGCCGACCTCGATGACCTTGAGCGCGGCGTGGGTCTTGGTGAATGCGACACCATCAATGGCCCCATCACCGTCGAGTGCTTGCGCACCATGGCTGTGGACGTTGGCGTGCTGCCCGCGGTGATGGGCGGGGCGTCGTTGCCCCTGGACCTGGGGCGCATGCAGCGGCTGTTCTCGGTGCCGCAGCGCGTGGCGATTGGGGAACGCGACGGTGGTTGCGTGATGTGTCCCGCTCCGCTGCCGCGATGCAACGCGCACCACATCGAGTTTTGGGACGACGGCGGCCGCACGGACCTCCGCAACGGCGTCATGCTCTGCGTGGGATGCCATCACAGGGTCCACGAGTACGGCTGGCGCATAGAGGTAGACGAGCGGGACGCCGTGTGGATCACGCCGCCCTCCTCGGTGGACCCGGAACGTAGACGACAACCGGGACGCTCCGCACGCCTCGCCCCTTAGGGGGCAGGGGCGGCGTTGGTGCGCGCGCTGGGCCTGGCCCGCGCCGCGCCTGGCCCGCGCCGCGCTGGGGGGCTGGTGCCTGCTTGTCACCTGCTTGTCACCTGCGTGTCACCTGCCGAGCACCCGCCTGCCGAGCACCCGCCTGCAGAGCACCCGCCTGCCGAGCACCCGCCTGCCCCGCCTGCCGAGCACCCGCCTGCCCCGCCCGCCCGCCTGCCGCCCACCTGGTGCCCGCCCGCCTGCCGCCCACCCCTCACCGCTCTCAACGCGCGCTTTGCGCGGAAATCCCCTAGCGTCGGACGTAGGACAAACCGGACAAAAGGAGATGTCATGTACGCGCGTCTTTCCCGCCCCACCGTCGCAGCAG
Organism: uncultured Demequinaceae bacterium; assembly: GCA_964392875.1. Classification (GTDB taxonomy): domain Bacteria; phylum Actinomycetota; class Actinomycetes; order Actinomycetales; family Demequinaceae; genus Demequina. The sequence continues at coordinate 13,932 of CAYMRO010000013.1, read as the reverse complement.
CCATTGCCGCACTCACCGCGGCTGCCGGAGGTGTCGTCCTCGCGGCGCCGGCGCAGGCGGCGCCAGCCGCGGACCTATTTTTCTCCGAGTACGTCGAGGGCAGCTCCAACAACAAGGCGCTGGAGATCTACAACGGCACCGGAGCCGCCGTGGACCTCAGCGGCTACTCGGTGCTGCAGTACTCAAATGGGGCTGTCACGGCAGGCGTGACACTGGACCTCAGCGGCAGCCTCGCCGCGGGCGATGTCTACGTGATCGCCCACTCGAGCGCGGACGCCGCAATCCTGGCGCAAGCCGATCAGATCACCGGCACTGGCCTCTTCAACGGCGATGACGCCCTCGTGCTGAACGGACCGTCCGGGGTCCTCGACGTCATCGGCCAGGTGGGCTTTGACCCTGGCACCGAGTGGGGGACCGGGCTGACCTCCACCGCCGACAACACACTGCGACGCATGCAGACTGTCTGCGCGGGCGACGTTGACGGCAGCGACGCCTTCGATCCCGCAACCGAATGGGACGGCTACGCCACCAATACGTTTGACGGCCTCGGCTTGCACACCGCCATCTGCGACGGACCCCCAGTGGACGCAGCGCCAACCGTAGCCGCCGTGAACCCCGCGAACGGCGCGGCAGGAATTTCCCCCGACGCCACCGTCACGGTGACGTTCAGCGAGGCCGTAACCCTAGCGTCGGGCACGTTGGCGCTTGCTTGCGACGGCGACGCCGTGACGGCAACCCTCGCCGGCGGCCCAACGGCCTACACGCTCACGCCCGATGCCGCACTGGCGGCCGGCGCAGCCTGCACCGTGACAGTGACGGCGAGCGGCGTCACGGACGTGGACGCCAACGACCCGCCAGACCTTATGGCCGCAGACTTTGCCTCCACCTTCACCGTGGCAACGGGTGAGGTCACGCCCATCAGCGCGATCCAGGGTGAGACCGAAACGTCGCCGCTCGCGGGCAGCGTCGTCACGGTGGAGGGCATCGTGGTTGGCGACTATGAGGGGCCTAGCCCAGCCCTGCGCGGGTTCTACGTGCAGTCACGTGACGCTGACGCGGATGGCAATCCGGCCACCTCGGAGGGGCTGTTCGTCTTCAATGGCGACAACAACAGCGTTGCGCTCGGTGACGAGGTGAACTTCACGGGCACCGTCTCTGAGTTCCAGGGCCAGACCCAGGTGAGTTCGCTCACGTCGCTCACCGTGTTGTCGAGCGGCAATAGCGTGACTCCCGCGGAGGTGGCGTTGCCCTTCGCATCCGCGAGCGCACCGGAAGCGTGGGAGGGCATGCTGGTCAACTTTGACCAGCCCCTCTACGTAACTGAGTACTTCCAGCTGGCGAGGTTTGGCGAGGTGGTGCTCTCCGGCTCCGGAAAGCTTGATCAGCCCACCGCAGTGGCAAACCCTGGCCCGGAGGCGATGGCAGTTCAGGCGGCCAACGACCTCAACCGCATCAAGATCGATGACGCACTGCAGAACCAGAATGCAGATCCCATCGTGTTCGGAGGCGGAGGCAACCCCCTCAGCGCGGAGAATCCCCTGCGCGGCGGCGACACCGTCACGGGCCTCACCGGAGTGATGACCTATACGTGGGGTGGCAACGCTTCCTCGCCCAACGCGTACCGGGTGCGTCCCGTGGGCGACCTCAGCGACTCCGGCCTGGTGCCCGGTGGCATAGTCCCGGTCTTCGAATCTGCGAACCCGCGGCCCACACAGCCGCAGGACGTGGGCGGCACCCTCAAGGTGGCGAGTTTCAACGTGCTCAACTACTTCCTGACGCTGGACGAGGGCGACAACATGTGCGGCCCGGTTGGCAACACGCAGGAGTGCCGCGGAGCCAACAGCGCGCTGGAGTTTGAGCGCCAGCGCACCAAGCTGATCTCGGCGCTCGCGGCCCTTGATGCGGACGTCGTGGGCCTCATGGAACTGGAGAACACCCCCGGCGTTGACCCCGCAGCTGACCTTGCGGCGGGGCTCAACGAGGCGCTCGGCACGGACGTGTGGGCTTCCATCGACACCGGCGTGCTTGGCACGGACGTGATCCGCGTGGGCAGCATCTACCGCACCGACAAGGTGACCCCCGCGGGCGCCTTCACGGTGATGGATTCGAGCGTTGACCCTCGGTTCAACGACGACTATCACCGGCCCTCGCTTGCGCAGAGCTTCACTGAGCTCGCCACGGGTGAGGACCTGACCTTGGTGATGAATCACCTGAAGTCCAAGGGCTCGTGCCCCACGGCCGCGGCGGATCCAGACAACGCCGACCACGGCGACGGCGCAGGCTGCTGGAACGCGGCCCGGGCCGATGCTGCGGCAGCGCTCATCGACTGGATCAATGCCGGAGACGCTGGCAACGGCGATCCCGACGTGGTGCTCATGGGCGACATGAACTCATACGCGCAGGAAGACCCCATCGACGTGTTCACGGAGGGTGGCTTCACGGACCTCAGCGCCGGCGGCTACTCCTACGTATTCGACGGCCAGTGGGGCTACCTGGACTACGCGCTCACGTCGCCCACGCTACTGAGCCAGGTCACAGGCATCACCGAGTTCCACATCAACTCCGATGAAGTCCCCGCGCTCGACTACAACACCGAGTTCAAGTCGCCCGCGCAGATTGATTCGCTCTTCGCGCCGGACATGTATCGCACGTCGGACCACGATCCCGTGGTGCTGGGAATCGCCCTCCAAGGCGAACCGGAACCCGTGCCCGTCTGCGAGGTCTCGTACACGATCCACGGAACGTGGCCCGGTGGGTTCAACACCCAGATTTGGCTGAAGAACATTGGGCCCGACGCTATCAACGGTTGGACTCTCGACTGGACGTTTGCCAACGGCGAGACGGTTTCGCATCTGTGGAACGGAAACGTCTCGCAATCCGGGGCGGCGGTGAGCGTGTCCAACGTGGCACACAACGCAACGCTCACGCCGGGTTCCCGGCTCACGTTTGGCTTCATCGGCTCCAAATCGTTGGAGACCACGGTCCCCAGCGAGTTCCTCCTCAACGGCCAGCAGTGCACGGTGGTTGACGATGGGGCCATGCACGGGAACGGGAACGGGAACGGGAACGGGAATGGAAACGGGAACGGGACCGGAAACGGGAACGGCCCAATGGCGAGGTGACGGTTCCTAGACTGGACGCGTGACACCCCAGCGCCACTACCTCGACCACGCCGCAACCACACCTATTCGTGCCTCGGCGCGCACAGCGTGGCTGGAGGCGAGCGAGCAGGTGGGCAACCCGTCGTCCCTGCATGGGGCCGGCCGCCACGCCCGAGCCATCGTTGAGGACGCCCGCGAGTCCGTAGCCGCCTCCTTGGGTGCGCACCCCACCGAGGTGATTTTCACCTCCGGGGCCACCGAGGCGAACAACCTCGCCCTGGCGAGCGCACACGGCCCCATCGTCACCACCGCCGCCGAGCACCATTCCGTGCTGGATCCCGCTAAGGCGCTTGGCGCGGTGCTCGTTGGCGTTAACGCCAACGGCATCGTGGACCTCGCGGCGCTCACGCTGGAGGTGCCGCGCGCGGGCCTCATCAGCATTCACTGGGTCAACAACGAGACGGGCGCCGTGCAACCCGTGGCCCAAGTGGTTGCCCTTGCGGCCGACGCCGGGGTTCCCGTCCACTCCGACGCCGTCCAGGCGGTGGGTCACCTCGACGTTGATTTTGCGGGGAGTGGGCTCGCGCTCATGTCGGTGAGTGCACACAAGGTGGGCGGACCCATTGGCGTTGGGGCGTTGCTCGCTCGGCGCGACGTATCCTTGACGCCGCTCGCTCTGGGAGGCGGCCAGCAGCGTGGCCGCAGCGGCACCCTCGACGCACCCGGTGCCGCCGCTTTTGCCGTGGCGCTCGCGGAAGCCGTGGCGGAGCGCACGGGCGAGCGCGAACGCCTCGCGGGTTTGAAGGCGAGGCTCGTTGAGACTCTGGGCCATGAGGTCACTTCCGCTAGGGCCACCACGTCGCCGCACATCGTCCACCTCGTCATCCCGGGTGCGAGCGCGGAGGCAATGCTGGCCGCGCTGGATCTGCGCGGTATCGAGGTGTCCTCCGGATCGGCATGCACCGCGGGCATCGTGGATGCGAGCCACGTGCTCATCGCAATGGGCCGCTCCGTGGAGGACGCGGCATCGGCCCTGCGCATCAGCCTTGGCCGCACCACCACTGAAGCGGACGTTGACGCGCTCATCGCAGCGCTGCCGGACGTTGTCGCCAGGGCGCGCAGCTAGCAAGAGAACCGCACCTGCCACACTCGATAGGCTCAAACCATGCGGATATTCCTTGCCGGATCAACCGGCGCCATCGGCAAGTTCTTGGTACCGGCGCTGGTGGAAGCGGGCCACGACGTCGCGGGCCTCACGCGCCACGAGGAGAAGAGCGAGTGGCTCACGAGCGTGGGCGCCACCCCCGTGGTGTGCGATCTCTACGACCCGCGGCTCGCCCAGGAGATCGCCAGTTTTGCGCCCCAGCTCGTGATGCACCAAGTCACCGATCTCCCTGCTCGCCAGTCGCTCATTGCGCTCAAGGTGATGAGCCTCAACCGCGCGCGCACCGAAGGCACGGACCTCCTCGTCGCTGCCGCCAAGGCCGCGGGTGCCAAGCACTTTGTGGCGCAATCAATCGGCTTCAAAGTGCCGGGGCCAGCGCGCAAGGCGGTTGACCACCTCGAGGCCGCCACGCTCGCATACCCGGGAGTGGTATTGCGCTACGGGGCGTTCTACGGCCCGGGCACGTGGACCCAGACGGCGCCCAAGGGTGGCGGTGTGCACGTCAAGACCGCGGCCGCGCGCACAGTGGAATTGCTCACGGCAGCGCCAGGGATATACGAGGTCACGGACGCCGAATAACGCTCCCGCGCCCGCCCCGCGTACCCTTGACGCCGTGAAGGGACGCGCATGAAGGTTTTGGCAGCACTGTCCGGCGGAGTGGACTCCGCGGTCGCTGCCGCGCGCGCCAAGGACGCCGGGCACGACGTTGTGGGCGTCCACATGGCGCTGAGCCGCAACCGTGACGAGTTCCGTACCGGCAGCCGCGGCTGCTGCTCCATCGAGGACAGCAACGACGCGCGCCGCGCCGCCGATCGCCTCGACATTCCCTACTACGTGTGGGACCTCAGCGACGAGTTCCACGACCGCGTAGTCACCGACTTTGTCAGCGAATACCAGGCAGGACGCACCCCCAACCCGTGCGTGCGCTGCAACGAGCACATCAAGTTTGACACCCTCCTGGAGCGGGCGGAGGCGCTCGGTTTTGACGCGGTCGCCACGGGTCATTACGCGCGCATCGTGATCCGCGAGGGCCGCGACGGCGAGGAGCCCATCCGCGAGCTGCACCGCGCTCGCGATGTCGCAAAAGATCAGTCGTATGTGCTCGCCGTGATGGGTCCGGAGAAGCTCAAGCACGCAATGTTCCCGCTGGGCGACACCGAATCCAAGCAGCAAGTGCGGAACGAGGCCGCCGCCCGCCTCCTGGGCGTGAGCAACAAGCCCGATTCCTACGACATCTGTTTTGTGGCAGACGGCGACACCAAGGGCTTCCTCGAGCGCGCGCTCGGCGAGAGCCCCGGCGAGATCGTTGACGAGACCGGCGAGGTGGTTGGTGCCCACACCGGCGCCTACGCGTACACCGTTGGCCAGCGCAAGGGGCTGCGCTTGCCGCGCCCCGCCGCGGACGGCGCCCCCCGCTACGTCACCGCCATCGACACCGAGCGCAACCTCGTCACCGTGGGGCCAGAGACCCTGCTCTCGGTGCGCGAACTGCGCGGCGAGAAGCTGGTCTGGCTCGCCCCCGACGTTCCCTGCATCGAGCCAACCGAATGCGCTGTGCAAGTGCGCGCGCACGGTGAAGCGGTCTCGGCAACAGCCACCGTTGGGCCCGACGCCACGGTCACCATCGCGCTCAGCTCACCCATGCGCGGGGTCGCAGCTGGGCAGTCTTTGGTTATCTACCAGGGAACGCGCGTACTCGGCCAGGCGACGCTCACGCGCTGACAATGGGTTAGCCGTAGCCACACCACCCTAAGAGGAGAGAACCCGTGACGTACCAGGCAGATCCCGCACGCTACGACGGACGCATGCTTTATCGCCGAAGCGGACGCTCCGGACTCGACCTCCCAGTGCTGAGCCTTGGGCTGTGGCACAACTTTGGCGGAGATCGCCCGTTGGATGGGCAGCGCGCCATCCTGACCCGAGCCTTCGACCTTGGCATCACGCACTTTGATCTCGCCAACAACTACGGACCCCCATACGGCTCCGCGGAGGAGAACTTTGGGCGGGTCATGGCGAGCGACCTCGCGCCCCATCGCGACGAGCTCATCATCTCCACGAAGGCCGGCTGGGACATGTGGCCCGGCCCCTACGGGCAAGGCGGCGGCGGTCGCAAGTACATGCTCGCGAGCCTTGACCAATCGCTCGCGCGCATGGGCCTGGACTACGTCGACATCTTCTATTCGCACCGGTTCGACGCGACGACTCCGCTCGAGGAAACGGCCGGCGCGCTCGACGCTGCGGTGCGCGCTGGCAAGGCTCTTTATGTTGGCATCTCCTCCTACGATGCCGAGCGCACCCGCGCGATGGCCGCGCTGTTGCGAGAGCTCGGTACACCACTGCTGATTCACCAGCCCAGCTACAACATGCTGAACCGCTGGATCGAGACCGAGGGGCTGCTTGATGCCGCCCATGAGGTGGGCGCCGGGGTCATTGGATTCACGCCGCTCGCCCAGGGCATGCTCACGGGCAAGTACCTTGGCGGCGTGCCCAGGGATTCGCGCGCGGCCGAAGGTTCCTCGCTTGACCAGACGTGGCTCACGGATGACGTGATGCAACGCCTCAACGGGCTCAACTCGATTGCGGCCGCGCGGAGCCAGTCGCTCGCGCAGATGGCGCTCGCGTGGACGCTGCGGGACCCGCGCGTGACATCGATGGTCACCGGGGCAAGCTCTGTGGCCCAACTGGAGGACAGCGTTGGGGCGCTCGCGAACCTCACGTTCACGGAACTCGAACTGAGCGCGATCGACGGGCTCGCCACCGAGGCGGGTGTGGACCTGTGGGCGGGTGCGCGCAAGGGCGAACTGTGATCGTCACCCATCGCGGCAGCACGCCTAGCATCGACCCCACGGCAACCGTGGCCACGAGTGCTGTGGTGAGCGGCGACGTCACGATTGGGCCGGGCTCCCGCATCCTCGACGGCGCGATCGTGACGGCCGAGGATGGTTCCGTCCGAATCGGAGCCGACGTGATCGTGATGGAGCATGCGCTCATCAAGGCGCGGAAGGGCCACGAAGTGAGCATTGGCAGCGCGAGCCTCATAGGTCCCCATGCTCATGTCAACGGCGCGGTAATTGGGCCGTCATGCTTCATCGCTACCGGGGCCTCGCTGTTTCCTGGCAGCAGGCTCGGCGAGGGCGTGGAGGTGCGCATTGGCGCCGTTGTGCAGGTCAACACGAGCCTCGAGGCAGGAACGGTGGTCCCCATTCATTGGGTCGCGCTCGGCGCCCCGGCTTCGTTGCTGCCCCCGTCAAAGCACGAGGAGATTTGGGCCATCCAGCGGGACCTTGACTTCCCTGGAACCGTATATGGAGTCGAACGCGGCAAGCCCATGAAGGAACTCATGCGCGAGCAATCGGCCTGGTACGCGGCCCACGACGACGACACAGCCACCGAGTGAGAAACTCGGGCCGCGATTCAGGTGACGACGTAAGCAGCCTCGTATTGCGCGGCGCCCGGCTCGTGGGCGACGGCCGCGTCGTGGATGTGGAGCTAGCTGGCGAGCGCATTGCGGCCATCAGGCCCGCGGTGCCGCACGGCCCCCGCGCGGACAACCGCAATAGCACCGGCCGCGACACCACCAGCCGCGAGATCAACCTGGACGGCCGCTGGCTCATGCCGGGGCTGTGGGACGCGCACGTACATTTCACGCAGTGGGCGCGGCAGGCTGGCCGCATCTCCGTGAGCGCGGCCACCGCCGCCGCCCACGCCGTGTCGCTGCTGCGCTCCAGCGACCCCGGCGGCGACCACGGCAGCGACCACGCCCCAGGCCCCTGGCTTGTGGGCCGTGGCTTCCAAGATGCTCTTTGGCCCGACGCTCCCACGGCTCACGCGCTTGACGCCGCCTTTCCCGGGCGAGCGGTGGTTGTGGTCAGTCACGATCTCCATTCGGTGTGGCTGAACTCCCAGGCGGCAACCAGGCTCGGGGCATCGTCGCCAGGGCTCATCCGAGAAGATGCGGCGTTCGCGGCACAGATTGCGCTCGACGCCTTGGTGTCATCCGGCGACGACACGCGCCTGCTTGCCCATGCCGCGCGCGGGGCATCGGCTCGCGGCGTGGTGGGAATACGCGACCTCGAGATGGCCGACAACGTGGCTAGCTGGGCGGCCCGTGTTGACCGCGGCCTGACCTCGCTGCGCGTTGAGGCATGCATCTATCCGGCACACCTCGCCGCCTCCGACGCGCGTGGCTTCCCGAGCGGCGCCGCCGTGCCCGGATCGCGGGGGCTCGTCACCGTAGGCGGGCTCAAAATCTTCGCCGACGGCTCGCTCAACACCCGCACCGCCCTCACCCACGAGCCGTACGGAGGGCGAGCGGGCAGCGCGACTGAACCGAGCGTCGGGCATGCTGCGCACACTGAAGCCGAGTTGCGCGAACTGTTGCGCGCCGCCAAAGAGCGCGGGCTTGAGGTGGCGTTGCACGCGATCGGCGACCTTGCCGTGAGCCGCGCGCTCGACGCATTTTCCGCAACCGGCGCGCGCGGAAGCATCGAGCACGCGCAACTGGTGCGCACCGAGGATCTGCCGCGGTTCGCGGCGCTCGGTGTGGCCGCGTCGATCCAGCCGCAGCATGCGCTCGATGACAGGGACGTGACGGACGCCGTGTGGGCTGACCGCGCCACGCGCGCCTTCGCGTATCGCAGTCTGCAGGACGCTGGGGCGCGGCTCTTGCTCGGCTCGGACGCTCCCGTGGCTCCGCTGGACCCCTGGATCTCGATCGCGGCCGCGGTGACGCGCACGGATGACGAGCGCGAGCCGTGGCACCCCGAACAGGCGCTCACTCGTGAGGCGGCGCTCGCGGCGAGCGTGCGGACGCGAGTCGCGCTGGGTGAGCCCGCCGATCTCGTGGCGGTGGAGGCGGACCCGCTTGTCGCGGACGCCGCGACACTGCGTGAGATGAGCGTGGCGCTCACCGTGGTGGCGGGTCAGGTCACGTACGAGTAGTCAGGTACGAGTAGTCACGTGCGCGCGGGCTGTGCTGCATGGCCAATCCACGCCGCCGCCGCAATGATGAGCCCCGCCGCCACGAGCCCCCACCCAAAGTGCACCTTGAGCAGCGCCGCCCCCGTGAGCGCCCCAAGGCCAATCAGCAGCACCGCCGCCGCCCGCCGCCGCCACGGCTGCCCCTCACCGCGGCCAAGCACCGAATCGGAAGCGAGCCCGGTCAGCGTAGATGTCACGACCACGGTGGTCACATCCTTGACCGCAATGTGCCTGGCAGTTGCCGCTTGGCAACCCATCGCCGCGCCAAGTGCCGCGGTGATTGCGTATTGCCACGGCCTGCCGGGCGAGGTAACCAGCACCGCTGGCAGGGACGCGAGTAGCAACACGGCGGCAACCGCAGTGAAGAGCCACGTGTGCCGCATGGTCCACGCATGCAGATCCTCGCGCAGCACTCGCCCGCCCGCCGCGGCTCCGCACATGAACGCCGCGAGCGCAATCGCCGGCCCCGCCACGGGCAGTCCCGTCCCGCCGATGAGGCCCATCCCCAGGATCACTACGTTGCCCGTCACGTTGCCCGTGAAGACGCGGTCCAACCCAAGGTAGCCAATCGCGTCCACGATGCCCGTAGTGAAGGTGAGTGCCAGCATCAACCCAAGCTGCGTGTTCGCCGGGTTGCGGCGCAGGTAAATGAGCACATTCATCACCTTTACTTGATTTCTCCCTAGGTGGTGGTGCCAACGATTTCGCGCAGAGCACCGGTAGTGTCGCAACCAAGAATATGGGCACGGCGCTCGGCGCCGCTGACGCGCCAAGGGAGGAGGCCAATGGCCGAGCCGCGTGTGGTTACCGACGACGACTCCCCCCCGCCCACCGGACTCGTCGATGCCGTGTTGGCCTATGAAGCGGCGTTCGCCGCGAATGATCGCAATGCGCTGGCTGGCTATTTTGAGCGCGGGGGGCATGCGGCTCGTGCGTACGCAATGGGCGCCCTTGAGGGGCCTGACGCCGTGGCTGGGTTGGGTGCACCGCGCGGGCTACAGGGCACGCGCCGTGTTGATTCGCTCCTTATTCACCGCGCGGGACCGGGCGTTGCACACGTCTTGAGCGGCACCACCTCCGCCCGCGGCGCCCACAGCACCAGTAGCCACTTGTGGCGGCAAGGCGATGACGGCCGGTGGCGCATCGCAACGGCGCTCGTGAGCCAGCCCAGCCTCGCCATTGACTCGAGCATCTGGCGGCTCGTTGGCGCGCCACTGTTGACCGGCGCGAGCGAAGGCCCCCTGCGCGGCCACTCGGTTGCCGTCAAAGACCTCTTTGCCATTGCCGGGATGCGGCGCGGGCTGGGCGTGCGCGCGTACGTCGTGGATGAACATCCTGAGTTTGAGACGGCCCCCGCGGTGCGCGCGTTGCTCGACGCGGGTGCGGACGTGACGGGCATCGCCCAGACGGACCAATTCGCGTACTCGCTCGCAGGGGTCAATCCCGACTACGGCACCCCGCCCAACCCTGCCGCGCCGCTGTCCATCCCTGGCGGATCGTCGAGCGGACCGGCGAGCGCGGTGTCGCTTGGTCAGGCCACCATCGGGCTGGGTACCGACACGGCTGGCTCGATTCGAGTTCCCGCCTCCTACCAGGGGATTTGGGGACTTCGCCCAACCCATGGCGCCATTCCGATGACAGGCGTCGCATCGCTCGCGCCCAGCTACGACGCGGTTGGTTACCTCACGCGCGAGGGCGAGACATTGCTCGCTGTCGCTTCCGTTGGCCTCGCAGGCGCACCCTTCACGCGGCCCGGCCAGCGCGTCCTTGTGCCCGACGCTCCGGTTACCCCCTACGCCGACGTCCAGTCCGCGTTCCGCGAGGCCACGGCGGCGCTCGCACCGAACGCGGATCGCGTCACGCTTCCCGATTTCGCCGAGTTGCTCGACGCGTTCCGAATTACCCAGCGCGCGGAGGCATGGCGCGCCAACGGCGCGTGGGTCACCGCGCACCCCGGCGTGTTGGCGCCGGACATCGCTGCCCGCTTTGCCGCGGCCGCTAGCGTCACGAGCCAACGCGAAGCGGAAGGCATCGCCGAGCGTGACCGGCTCGCCGCCCAACTGGACCACGTGCTCGGCGACGAAGTGCTGCTCATCCCGTCAGCGGCGTCGGCCGCGCCTTTGCTCACGGCGAGCGAAGACGAACTGGAGGCGGCGCGCGACGCGACCCTTGGGCTGACCACAATCGCCGTCATCACGGGGCGGCCAGCGTTGTCGATGCCGCTTATGCGCGTGGCTGGCGGGCCCGTTGGCATCAGCCTCGTGGGTCCGCGCGGCAGCGACATGGCGCTCATCCGCATGGCGATCGCGTGGTCGCGGAATATCGGCGAGATCGCGCCCGCCCGCAACTAATCAGTCAGTCACGTAGGTTGGCACCATGGCCACTCTTACGTACGTCATGATCACCTCGGCGGATGGCTACACCGCCAGCGCAGACGGCACCTTCACGTGGGCAATGCCGAGCGCCGCGGCTCACCGCCACGCGGGTGACCTCGCGAGCGAACTCGCCGGGGAGATCTACGGCCCACGCATGTGGGAGACGATGAAGTTTTGGCAAGACGTGGGTCCTCACGACGGCGTCGACTATGGCAAACTCACGCACGTCATGCACGAATACGCCAAGATCTGGCAGTCCCAGCCCCACTATGTCTTTTCGCGCGCTGAAGGCAACCCCCTCACGCGTGAGGGCTTACGGGAACTGAAGGCGGCGTCGGACGGCAAATTGGGCATAAGCGGTCCGGGCCTTGCGGCACTCGCGCTCGAATGGGGTGAGGTGGACGAGGTGGCTCGGTACATCGTGCCCGTCACCGTTGGCGGTGGCACCCCTTGGTGGCCCGCCGGCGTGGAGGCGCAACTGGAGCTTCTGGAGCATCAGGAGATAGACGCTGGCTGGGTCTTCCTGAGATACGCGGTGCTGCACTCGTAGGGCCACGCCGTCGCTAATGGGCGTTAGTGGTTGGCGGCGTCAGTGGTTGGCGGCGTCAGTGGTTGTTGGCGGAGAAGTGCATCCAGTCGTCGAAGACGCCCCAATTGCCTCCCCACGACCAGCCGATCTTCTGGAACTGCGTGATGATGTCGCGTCGCGTCTCGATCATCCCGGGGCGGAGCCACGTGCGGTCGGTGTACGCGGTGGCGAGCTCTGGGTAGATGAAGCCGTTGCGGACCCACGGGTTCTGGAACGGGTTGATGTCGAGCGCGAGGCCGCTCGCATGCGCGGACCAGGTTGTGTACCCCCCCGTGGTGCGGCGGCATTCGAACGAGATCGTCACGTTCTGGTCGCCAAAGTGATCGCCGCCCACCTCGTCCGCGGTGGTGACACGCATCTCCTCGATGGGGAAGCGGTGCTCGTAGATGACCTTGAAGACGCCGGAGACCTTCTTGGCCCACTTGGCGTTGATGAGCATCTCGCCCGTGTGCGGCTTGTTGTCGAAGCCCCAAAATGGCATCACCACGTAGGAGAGTTCGCTCGCCTTGACGGGGCACTTCTTGGTCCAGGAGGAGCGCGCAAGGACGTCGTCAGGGACCTCGGAAATTGTCACGAACCACTCGTCGGAATCGGGATCGGGCAGCGACGGCCGAGGTTCCAACTGGCGATTGACGAGTTCAGGCGGTGTCTCGCCCGGTTTGGCGAGACCGTTCTTGGTCAGCGGCAGCACCTCTGTGCCCAGCGACGCGGGCCGTGCATACGGGTTGGGCACCAGATTGAGATCGACTTCCGGCGTTGGCGTGAACGTGACCGTGGTGTCGGTGTGCGCCGTCTCGGTGACGGTGACGGTGGGCGTGGGTGCGGCGTCGGGCGTGCAGGCGGCGAGGGTGAGCACAACCAGTGCCACTGCGCCTGCAACGTAAATCCGCATTCGAATACCGTAACCGCTCACGGCGCAATGTCGGTCCCTCGTGATGGAATAGTGACGTGACAGACCCCAGAGCGCGGCACCAAGAACTCATCCAAGAGATCGAGGCGCACCGCCACGCGTATTACGAGGCCGACGCCCCCACGGTCTCCGATGCCGAGTACGACGCGCTGGAACGCGAGTTGCGAGCGCTCGAGGCCGACTATCCCGAACTCGCCACGCCGGACAGCCCCACGCAGACCGTGGGAGGGGCGGTGGCTACCGGATTCGCATCGGTCAAGCACCGTGAGCGGATGATGAGCCTCGACAACGCCTTCTCCATCGCGGACGTAGAGGCATGGCTGGTGCGGGTCTCCAAGGACGTTGACTCCGCGCGGGGCGCGGGGCTCGCCTTTGTGTGTGAGCCCAAGATCGATGGCCTGTCCATCTCCCTCACCTACGAAGACGGCGTGCTCACGCAGGGCGTGACGCGCGGCGACGGCACCATGGGCGAGGACGTGACCGCGAATGTCATGACCATTGAGGGATTGCCCCACACGCTGCAGGGCGATTCCACGCCAGCGCTCGTGGAGATTCGCGGCGAAGTGTATTTGCCGGTCGCGGCGTTTCAGGCGTTGAACGAGGCGCTCCTTGAAGACGGCAAAGCTCCCTATGCGAATCCGCGCAACACGGCGGCGGGCTCGCTGCGTCAGAAGGATCCGCGCGTCACCGCGAGCCGGCCGCTCGCGGTCACCACGTATGCGCTCGGAGCGCTCGAGTGGGGGGACACGAAGCCCGATTCCAGGCTCAACACTCAAGACGGTATTTACCAGGTGCTTTCCTCGTGGGGCATG
>CAYMRO010000012.1:0-17729 GCA_964392875.1 uncultured Demequinaceae bacterium | reverse complement strand
GCAGTGGGACGAGATTGTGGCCGTGGTTTTGCTGTCACTTGTTGCAGTAATGACTGCCTGGTGCGGCTTCGAATCCTCCAAGTGGGGCGGCGAGATGTCGATCTCGTTCAGCCAAGCATCGAGCAACAGGGTGCAAGCCACGGATGCGAGTTCGGCCTCGCGCGACGCGTTCCAGCTGGACGCGATGGTGTTCGCGCAGTGGCTCGTGGCCAAGCACAGTGGCGACGAGGAACTAGCCACATATTTGCAAGGCGTCTTCTCCGATGAACTCGACGTTGCGTTTGCCGCGTGGGATGGCAAGACGCGCACCCCCTTTGGCCTTGACGAGTACGTCCCGGCTGGCAGCGACAAGACAGCAGCTCTGACCAAGAAGGCGGACGATGCGTACGCCCAGGCGCTCGTCAACAATCAGCGTGGCGACAACTACTCGCTGCTCACAGTGATGTTCGCTTTGGTCCTATTCCTCGGTGCCGTCTCGCAGCGCCGTGGGCCAATCTGGGCTCAGCGTGCGCTGCTGAGCCTTGCGGGCGTGGTGGCCGTGGCTGGGGTCATCATCATGGCGACCTTCCCGGTCAAGATCTAGTTCCAGGTACCGCGCGCAGCCGCGAGTGCCGCAATCGCTGCGGGACCCGCACTAGACGCGCGCAGCACGTGCGGGCCCAGCCTCACGGCCTCCGCTCCAGCGCCGCTCAGGGCGGCAAGTTCGCCGTCAGAGATGCCGCCCTCTGGTCCCACCACGAGCCACACCGCCTGGTCTGAGGCTTGCCATGCGAGCGAGGCGAGCGCCGCTGTCGCCTCCTCGTGGAGCACTAAAACTCGCACTCCCGACGCCACGGCCGCCTCCGTCTGACGCACCAGCTCTCGCGTGGTTACCAGGGAATTCACGTGCGGAACGAGCGCGCGGCGGCTTTGCTTGGCGGCGGCGGCGCATAGGGACCGCCATTGCGCGAGCGCCTTGTCAGCCTTTGGCCCGCGCCACTGCACGATGGACCGCTCCGCGGCCCAAGGAGTGACGGACGTGACGCCCAACTCCACCGCGGTCTCAACGGCCTGCTCGTCGCGGCCGCCCTTGGCAAGCGCCTGAACGAGCGTCACCGCAGGGTCCGCGTCCGTGCTCACGGCTTCAACTTGGGCGTCCACACGACCCTCGCTTACCAACACGATGCGGCAGCTGGCGCGCCGCCCGTTCCCATCAACGAGGTCGATGCGCTCTCCCACCGCGCGGCGCTGCACCGTGCCCGCGTGCCGCGCCTCCGCCCCGGTGAGCGCGATGACGGAGCCAACCACCGCGTGGGTCACCTCTGGGGAGATAAAGACGGGTGCGCTCACTCAGCGACCCATGAACGCGTCACGCAGCCGCGCGAATACTCCGTGCCCAATAGGCGTGAGGTTGGCCTGGGGCATTTCCTCGCCACGCAACACGGCAAGCTGGCGAAGCAGCTCTTCCTGCTCGTCGGAGAGCTCGGTGGGCGTCAAGACGTCGAGGTGAACCCACAGATCGCCACGCCCGGGACGCTGCAATCGCCCAACGCCAAGCCCCTTGAGCCGCACCGTGGTGCCGGAGTGGGTACCGGGCTTCACGTCAACGGCTTGCTCGCCGTCGAACGTGGGCAGCGTGAGGACGGTGCCGAGCGCGGCCGCGGTCATGGGCACCCCCAGCGTGCAGTGGAGGTCATCCCCGCGGCGCTCAAACGTATTGTGATCCTTTTGCCGGATTTCCACGTACAGATCGCCCTTGGGGCCGCCCGCGATGCCCGCGTCGCCAACCTGGGGCATGCGGATGCGCGTGCCGGTCTCCACGCCTGACGGGATGTCAACGGACATCGTGTGACGCGAGTGAGTGCGGCCGCGGCCCGAGCATTCGGTGCACGGCGAGTCAATGGTGGTGCCGAAGCCTCCACACGTTGGGCACGGCGAAGTGGTCATGACGTTGCCGAGCAGCGAGCGGGCAACGCGCTGCAGGGAGCCGGTGCCGTTGCACTGACGGCACGTGCGCGGAGATGTTCCGGGTGCGCAACACGTGCCGTTGCATGTGGGGCAGGCGTCCGCGAGGTCTACCGAGAATTGGCGTGTTACGCCAAACACCGCCTCCTCGAGGGTGACCTCTTCATGTACGAGAGTGTCGCCGCCACGCTGCACGCGTGAGGCCGGCCCGCGCCGCTGCTGCCCGCCGCCAAAGAACGTCTGGAAGATGTCTTCAAAGCCAAAGCCCTGCGCCCCGCCCTGCGCCCCGCCCGCCGCTCGCGGGTCCACGCCGCTGTCGTATTGGGCACGCTTGTCGTCGTTGCCGAGGACCTCGTAGGCCGCGGCCACTTCTTTGAAATGCTCCTCGCCGTCGGGGCCAGCAACGTCGGGATGGTGCTCGCGCGCGAGCTTGCGGTACGCCTTCTTAATCTCCGCCGCGGACGCGGTGCGGGAGACGCCAAGCGTCCCGTAGTAATCCTTCACTCCATCATCTCCACTGCGATCGTCATCCGAATCAGGCCTCCACGGCCTTGGAAAGGTAGCGGGCCACGGCGCGGACTGCGGCCATCGTGCCCGGGTAGTCCATACGCGTTGGCCCCAATGAACCAACGAGCGAGAGAGCGCCGGGACCGTAGACACTCGCCACCACCGAGGCGCCTCTCAACGACTCCGTGTGCGTCTCCGTGCCAATGCGAACCGAGACCTCGCCGGAATCTGCGCCCATCTCGTGCAAGAGCTTAAGCAGCACCACTTGCTCCTCGAGAGCGTCGAGCACTGCCCCCATGGCGTCGGGCTCAAAACCGCCCCCTGCGAGGTGCGATGTTCCTGCAAACACCACCCGCTCCACGGTGCCACCGCGTGCGGCGCCAACCACAGCGTGGGCCACTTCGCGCGCCCACGGCACCTGGTCTGGCCGCGCTGCCCATGCGTCAAGCGCATCCGCGAGCGCAGCCGGACGCTGGCCGGCGGCCTGTTCATTGAGTTCCAGCGCCACCCGCTCAAAGACGTCGTCCGCTGGGGTGTCGCCCAATGGCACGGTTTGCTGTTCCACTCGCGCGTCGGCAGACACCACCACAACGAGCGCACGATCAAGGCCAATCCGCACCAGTTCAACGCGCCGCACCGCGGCCTCGCGCAAGGACGGGTACTGCACCACCGCAACCTGGCGCGTCAGTTGACTGAGGAGGCGAACCGAGCGCTCCACAACGTCGTTGAGATCCACGGCGTCCGCGAGAAATGCGGAAATGGCGCGGCGCAGCGGCTCGGCAAGCTGCGCTGCGGTCAGATGATCAACGAACGCACGATACCCCTTGTCCGTGGGGATGCGGCCCGCGGAGGTGTGAGGCTGCGTGATGAGGCCCTCGTCTTCGAGGGATGCCATGTCGTTGCGGATGGTCGCGGGCGAGACGGTGATGCCGTGGTGGGTGGCGAGCGCTTTGGAACCCACGGGTTCCGAGGTGGCCACGTAGCCCTCAACGATGGCGCGCAGAACAGCCTGGCGGCGATCTTGGGTCATCGGGACTCCTGGTTAGCACTCGGCTTACGTGAGTGCCAATTCTACCGGTGCGTTGGCCAAGCCCCGCTAGCGTGTGTGCATGAGTTACTCGCCCATAGACGGCCCCGACACCGGCCTCGCCGGAATCGCCCACCTTGGCGCCATGATCGGCCCAGTAGTTCCGTGGTTGGTTTGGCTGTCGCGGCGCTCGGACGACCCCTTCGTTACGCGCGAGGCAGGCAAGGCCACAAATGCGGGCATGGCCTTCCTCGCGGCGTTCGTTGTGGCAACCCTGGTGGAGCTGTTCGTGCCGTTCATTGGCTTCGTTGGCAGGCTCGCGCAGGTGGCGATCGTGGTCGTAGCCGTGTTCTTGTGCATCCACGCGTACCGGCGCGTGCGGCGCGGAGCTCCCACGTCGTATCCCTTCCAGCTGCGCGTGGTGAACCCCGACGGGTGACGTGTTCCCGGGTTGCGACGCGCAGCAGGGGTTTACGAATGTACGCAACTGGCGATTGTCGCTACATTGGGCGCGTTGGTCGTCCGCACCGTTGCGTTCTGTCCCGGAAGCGCGCATGCGAACGTCCCAACGTTGCATCCGTCCAGCTACAGAGTGAGGAACCCACATGAGTGACATGCCACCACCACCCCCGCCGCCGCCCGCCGAGCCCGCTGGGCAGCCCGCCCCGCAGAACCCCAACACGATGGCAGGCCTTGCACACGCCCTGCTCTTCACTGGGTTCCTTGGACCATTGATTGTTTGGCTCATAGGCAAGGACCAGAGCGCATTCGTGGACGCCGAAGGCAAGAAGGCACTCAACTTTGGCATCTTGGTGTCCATCGCGTACGTCCTGGTAGTCATCCCGTTCCTGGGATGGCTCCTTTGGGTCGCAGCACTCGCATGCGCCATCATCTTTGGCATCCAGGGCTGGAACAAAGCGAGCAAGGGCGAGTCCTACAAGTACCCGTTCAACGTGAACTTGGTGAAGTAATCAGGGTCTTCCCTGACGCGCGAGCCCCGAAATCCGGTTGTTACCGGATTTCGGGGCTTCGTCATTTCTGCCACAGTGAGTGAGTGACCGAACAACAAACGCCTCAGAACGCACCCGCCGTGTACCAGCCTGCCCCCATGCTCGAAGCCGACGCTCGCATGTGGGCCATGCTCATCAACGTGGCGGCCGTAGCGGGCGCCGTCCTCACGGGCGGCACCCTTGGCATCGTGGCCATCCTGGTGGTGTGGCTCATCTTCCGCGAGCGCAGTGCCCTCATTGACTTCCATGGCAAACAGCAAGTCAACTTTGCCATCACGATGCTGCTGTTCGGCATCGCGGTCTTCGTGGGGGTTGTCATAACCTTTGGAATTGGCGCGATTGTGCTGATCCCGGCCATCGCGGCGTATGGGATCTACGCATTCGTGGTCTCGATCATCGCGGCAGTGGCGGCTAACAGGGGCGAGTACTACCGCATCCCGCTCATGATCCGTTTCATCAAGTAGCGTCCGCGGACTAGGTCAGTTCGCGCACCACGTGGTCGGCCAAGAGCCGCCCGCGCAGCGTAAGAACCAGGGTCCCGCCTATGGCCGCAGCGCCGTCGATGAGTCCATCGGCAATGAGCGCCGCCACGGCCGCGGGTGCCGCACGCAGTTCCGTCAAAGGCATGCCGTCCGCAAGCCGCACCCGTAACATCACGGATTCCAGCGCCAGATCCTCCGCACTGAGTGGTTCCGTCTGGGCCGTGGGGCTCTCGCCAGCAGAGAGCCGGTCCGCGTATGCCCGCGGATGCTTCACATTCCACCATCGGCGCGCCTCGCGCTCCTGCGTGGGCCCCAAGTACGAATGGGCGCCCGGTCCAACCCCCCACCAGTCCTGGCTGGTCCAATACGCAATGTTGTGTCGGCACCGCTCGGCAGGGGTGCGCGACCAGTTGGAGACCTCGTACCAGGCGTAGCCCGCGGCGGCGAGCCTCGCATCGGCCATCTCGTACATGTCTGCTTGCGTGTCCGGATCCGTGGCCGCAATCTCTCCACGGCGCAATTGCACACCCATGCGAGTTCCCGGCTCTATCACGAGCGCGTACGCGCTGATATGGCCAGGTGCCAGGGCAATCGCCGCGTCCAGGCTCGCCTCCCAATCGGCAAGCGACTCCCCCGGCGTGCCGTAGATGAGGTCAACACTCGTGGCGAGCCCCGCCTCGTGCGCCCACTCCACGGCCCGCGCCACGTTCTGCGGATTGTGCGTGCGCTCCAGCGTGGAAAGTACGTGCGGCACGGCAGATTGCATGCCAAGAGACACCCTCGTAAACCCGGCCGACGCGAGGGTTGCGAAGGTCTCCCGGGTTACCGAGTCTGGGTTGGCTTCCGTAGTGACTTCCGCGCCAGGAACCAAGCCCCAGACCTGCCGCACACCGTGCAGCAGCCTGACCAGAGCGTGGGCCGGGAGCAAAGTGGGCGTTCCCCCACCAAAGAAAACGGTGGAAGCCGGCTTAGCGTCGGACCCTAATTCCCGCCCAGCCAGCGCCATCTCCGCGAGCGCGGCGTCAACGTAACCAGCGGGGGTTGCGCCGCCAAGCTCGCCCGGCGCGTAGGTATTGAAATCGCAATAGCCGCACCGCACGGAACAGAACGGAACGTGAACGTAGACGCCGAAGTCTCGTGAGACCGCCTGAGGCACCGCGCTACTTCTTCTTGCCCTTGTCCGAGCCGTCGTCAGACGTGCTCAGCGCGGCGATGAATGCCTCCGGTGGCACCTCAACGGAACCGATGTTCTTCATGCGCTTCTTGCCCGCCTTCTGCTTCTCCAGCAGCTTGCGCTTGCGCGAGATGTCACCGCCGTAGCACTTGGCGAGCACGTCCTTGCGGATGGCGCGAATGGTCTCGCGGGCAATGATGCGGGCGCCAATGGCGGCCTGGATTGGCACCTCAAACTGCTGGCGATCGATGAGGTTCTTGAGCTTGCCCACCATCGACAGCCCATATGCGTACGCGGCATCCTTGTGCACCACGGCGCTGAAGGCGTCAACCGTCTCGCCCTGCAACAGGATGTCCACCTTGACGAGATCCGCAACCTGCTCGCCAGCGGGTTCGTAATCGAGCGATCCGTAACCGCGCGTGCGGGACTTGAGTTGGTCAAAGAAATCAAAGACCACCTCGGCGAGCGGCAGCGTGTAGTGCATCTCCACGCGCGTCTCACTGAGGTAATTCATGGTGCCCATGGTGCCGCGGCGCTCTTGGCACAATTCCATGACCGTACCGATGAACTCGCTGGGCACCAGGATCGATGCCTTAACGATGGGTTCGCGAACGGCGTTGATCTTGCCGCCTGGGAACTCCGAGGGGTTGGTGACGGTGATGACCTTGCCGTCGTCCATCTCCACTTGGTAGACCACGTTAGGTGCCGTGGAGATGAGCTCGAGGTTGAACTCGCGCTCCAGGCGGTCCCGCACAATCTCGAGGTGGAGCAGGCCAAGGTAGCCACAGCGGAAACCGAACCCCAGCGCCACCGAGCTTTCCGGCTCATAGACGAGCGAAGCGTCGTTCAATTGCAGTTTGTCGAGGGCGTCGCGCAGCAGCGGGAAGTCACTGCCGTCCAGCGGGAAGAGGCCCGAGTAGACCATGGGCTTTGGATCGCGGTAGCCGCCCAGACTCTCGGTTGCCCTGCGCGAGGCGAGGGTCACGGTGTCTCCCACCTTGGATTGGCGAACGTCCTTCACACCCGTGATGAGATAGCCAACCTCGCCAACGCGCAGCCCCTTGGTGGGCGTGGGCTCCGGGCTGATGACGCCAATCTCGAGGAGATCGTGGGTTGCGAGGGTGGACATCATCGCGATCTTCTCGCGTGGCTTGAGCGCCCCGTCAATGACGCGCACGTAGGTGATGACACCGCGGTAGGTGTCGTAGACGGAATCGAAGATCATGGCGCGGGTTGGCGCGGTGGGGTCGCCAACGGGGGCCGGGATGTCGCGGACAACGCGATCAAGCAACTCCGCCACGCCGGCACCCGTCTTGCCACTTACGCGGAGCACGTCGTCCTCGTCGCAACCGATGAGTTGCGCGAGTTCCGCGGCGTAGCGATCCGGATCAGCGGACGGCAAGTCAATCTTGTTGAGAACGGGAATGATCGTGAGGTCGTTCTCCATGGCCAAATACAGGTTGGCGAGCGTCTGCGCCTCGATGCCCTGCGCGGCGTCTACAAGCAGCACAGCTCCCTCACAGGCCGCGAGGGAGCGCGAGACCTCGTACGTGAAGTCAACGTGCCCAGGGGTGTCGATCATGTTGAGGGCGTGCGGCGCGCCATCAACGAGCCACGGCATACGCACCGCTTGCGACTTGATGGTGATGCCACGCTCGCGTTCAATGTCCATGCGGTCCAGGTACTGGGCGCGCGCGGCTCGCTCACTCACCACCCCGGTGATGCCGAGCATGCGGTCTGCGAGCGTCGACTTGCCGTGATCGATGTGAGCAATGATGCAGAAGTTGCGAATCAGCTCCGGCGCGGTCGAGGCGGGCTCGATGCGGGAATCGGTGGACACGGCTAGAGGACTTCCTTGAGGTTGTGAGCACGGGGGTTCGAGTACTGCGAACTTAGGGGCTCTATCGTCCCACGCCGTACGTCCCTCTAGAGGCATAGGGAAGGTGCCGATAGAAGTAGAGATTCGGACCCGACCCGTGGCAAGGAGCATCGTGACACTGTCCGACGCCTCGCGCGACGTCATGTTTGCTCACGCGCCCAATGGCATGGCGATCATTGGCGCCAACTCGCTCATCGTGGAGCACAATTCCGCATTCGCACAATTGCTGGGCGTGAGCGATGGTTCCCTCACGACCAAGCGCTTCACCGATTTCATCCACTCCGACGACGTAGCTCGTGACGCCGATCTCCGCGCTGCCTTGCACGCCGGCGAATTGCCCTTTTACCAGGTGCAGAAGCGCCTCATGCATGCCAGTGGAGCGGTCATTTGGGCACGACTCACGGTGTCTGCGGCGCATTCAGACGAGCTGCGCGCCGTGATCCAGGTGGAGGACATTACCGAAATCCGCCGCGCCAAAGACCTCCTGGAGCGGCGCGCGCTGTACGACCACTTGACCGGCCTCGCGAACCGGGCCCTCCTGCTCGATCGCCTTGCCGTGGCGCTTGACGTGCACACCAAGCGCCGAACCACCGTGGCGCTCATCTACTTGGACATGGATCACTTCAAGCGCATCAACGACTCCTTAGGACACGAAGCCGGCGACGCCCTGCTCGTGGAACTCGCGGGACGCATCCAGGGTTCGGTGCGCGCGGGCGACACCGTGGCGCGGTTGGGCGGCGACGAGTTTGTGGTGGTGTTGGAGAGCATTGCCAACCTGGCCGCCGCGGAGGGCCTCCTTGCTTCCATTGCGGAGGCGATCCAAGTGCCGCTCATGGTTGAGGGGCACGAGGTTGTCCCCACCGTCAGTGCTGGCCTTGCCATGGCCGAGCCCGGCATCACCGCCGAGATTCTCATCCGCAATGCCGACATCGCCGCCTACAACGCCAAGCAAGGCGGGCGGGCGCGCGTTGAGGTCTTCACCCCCGAGCTTCGCAACAACGCGCTGTCCAAACTTTCCATCGAATCCGAGCTTCGCACCGCGATTCGCGAGGGTGAACTCGTTGTTCACTATCAGCCCGTCGTGGAGCTTTCCTCGCGCGCCGTTGTGGCCTTCGAGGCGCTCGTTCGCTGGCAGCACCCCAGCCGCGGTCTGCTCTTGCCGCAAGAGTTCATCGAGGTGTGCGAAGAGGCAAACCTCGTGGTTCCGCTTGGCGCCTACGTGCTCAACGAGGCGTGCGCCTTCATTGCGGCCAATCCCCTGTTCGCCGGCCGCGTCTTTGTCAACGTATCTACCAGGCAGATTGGCGCTGCGGACCTTACACGCTTCGTTGTCGCCGCGCTTCGCGACTCCGGCATTGAGCCTCATCGCCTTGGTCTCGAGATTGTGGAATCGGGCATGTTGCTCGCAACGCAGGACGCCCATTCGGACCTTGGGCGCATCGCCGAGCTTGGAGTTGACCTCATTCTCGATGACTTTGGGACGGGCTACTCCGCGCTTTCTTCCGTGCTCCAAAGCCCCGTCGCGGGCCTCAAGCTCGCTCGCGAGTTCACCCTGCGGCTTGGCGACCGCTCCACAGGCGATCGCATCTCAACCACCATTGCCGCACTCGCGCACAGCCTCGAAATGTACGGCGTGATCGAGGGCGTGGAGACAGAGGCGCAATTCGCCATAGCCAAGCTACACGGCTGGGGCTTTGGGCAGGGATACCTGTTTGGTCACCCAGTCTCTTCAGCAGAGATCTCGTTTAACCCCGACGGCACGGTTGCGGTTGGTAATTCCGTTCTGGCGGCGGTGGTGTCCTAAGCACGCAGTTTCGCGGGGCCGCCCGGCGCACTAGCGCGGTAGGGTCCAGAGCGTGGAATGGTGGCAAGTCGCGCTGGGCATTGTGGCCGTCGCCGTGCTCACCCAGCTACGCCGCACCGCGCGCAAGGCTCCCTCCAGGCACCGCGCGACCACCCGCTCACGTAGCCCCTACCCCGGCGATTACCAGGGGAAAGTCACTTTGCTGTATTCCCCCAAGATGGACGGCGCGCCCGATCCAGGCGAGATCGTGTGGACCTGGGTGCCGTTCGAGGAGGATGCCACTAAGGGCAAGGATCGGCCCGTGCTGCTGATTGGGCGGGATAACAAGTGGCTCCTCGCCCTCATGCTCACGAGCAAGGACCACGATCGCGACACTCGCCGCCGCGACATCTGGCTCGACATTGGCGTAGGTGACTGGGACCGGCAGCGTAGGCCCTCCGAGCTCAGACTGGATAGAATCATCCGGGTTGACCCGCGAGCCGTCCGGCGCGAGGGAGCCGTCGTTTCGCCTCAGATTTTTGAGCAGGTTTCGCATTCGCTTTCGAACCTCCACCACTGGTAGACTGTTCGATCGTGTGCGCGCGCCCCGCGCGCGACCGTCCGCAGTTTTCACCTTCGTCACCAGAGGATCCACGTGGCAAACATCAAGTCCAAGATCAAGCGCATCGGCACCAACGAGAAGTCGCGCCAGCGCAACGTTGCTGTGAAGTCACAGCTCAAGACGCACATCCGCAGGGTGCGCGAGGCCATCGCCGCTGGCGACAAGGCCGCCGCGCAGACCGCGTTGCAGTCTGCTTCCGTCAAGCTGGACAAGGCTGCCTCTAAGGGCGTCATCCACCAGAACCAGGCAGCGAACCGCAAGTCGGCGCTCGCCAAGCAGGTCGCTGCTCTCTAGCACTTGAAAATCGCCCCGGTTGCGCTTGCGCGCCTCCGGGGCGATTTTGTGCTTTTTCAGTAGATTCGCACCCGTGGATTCCGCGCTCGCCCCCCGCTTGTGGCATCTGCCCCTCACGGGCAGGCACGCGCACGCCGCACAGACCCGCATCCTTGTGGGCAGGCAAGGCATCTTCACTGCCAATCGCAAACTCGTAGCCTACGAGTTGCTCTTTCGCGCTCCGGGCCGGGTGGGTTTGCGCATAGATCTGTGGAACCAGCGCCAGCAAGACCGCGCCACCGAGCATGTCATTGCCGCAGCGTTCATGCCGGGCCCAGACATTGCGCCAAACAAGACCGTCTCCATCAATTTCACCCGCTCCTACCTCGTGGCGCATGAGGACTTGCAGTGCGACCCGTCCAAGGTGGTGGTGGAAGTAGTGGAATCGGCGTTCGCCGACGACGTCTTGCGAGCGCGTCTAACGGCGCTGCGCGAGGAAGGTTTCCGGATTGCGCTCGACGACTTCATCGGCACCCGCTCGCAGATTGAGTTGTTGCCGTTCGCAAACTTCGTGAAGATCGACTATCGCGACTTGCAGTCCCACGGACCTGGCCTCGTTGACCTTGCGCGCCAAGGTGGCGCCACGCTCGTGGCGGAGCGCATCGAAACGCAGGCGGCCCTCGCCGAGTGTGTGGCGCTTGGCTTTGACCTGTTCCAGGGCCACGCCTTTGAGCCCGCGACCCTCGTGGACCGGGGAGCGAGCGAGCCCTCGCTCGATGGCGACGAAGCCGCCTAATTGGCCAACTCGGCGACCGTTCGCACCACCCGCTCGAACGCAAAAGCGGGCGCGCGGGACGCCCCCTTGACGTCGGCATCGGCCTGCGCAACGGCCTCAATGGCCGCCGCGAGCCGGTTGGCGTCCCACCGCACCAATTCCTTGCGCGCCCGGTCAACCTGCCACGGAGCCAGCCCAAGCGCGCGCGGATCCACGCCGCCGCGCCCGCGAGCCGCGCCAACCTTGACGAGCGTGCGCAGCTTTGACGCCAGCGCGGCGATAAGCGGGACCGGATCGGTGCCTGTCTCGATCGCGTGCCTCGCGAGCGACACGGCCCGCGTGGAGTCCCCGGCGATTGCGGCGTCGGCCACCGCGTATCCCGTGGCGTTGACGCGCGTGCCGTAATAGCGCGCAATCGCCTCATCGTCGATGGCGCCGTCAACATCGCTCATCAATTGCGCCGACGCTGCGGCAAGTTCCGCGACGTCGGCACCAACCGCGTCCACTAGCGCGCGCACCGCCGTGGCGGAGACCTTGCGCGAGCCGCGCTGGAACTCGCCCGTCACAAAGGAAGCGAGATCGGCGTCTCGCGTGACGGCTGGGCACGTGTATTCGGGGTGGCCGGACCGCAGCGCGTCGAGGAGCCGCTTGCCGCGCACGCCGCCCTTGTGCCGAATCACCACCACTACCTCGGGATCCGGAGCCGCAACGTACGCGAGGGAATCAGTCAGGAAGGCGTCGGTCATCGCCTCGGCACCGTCCACCACCACGAGTCCCGCCTCAGCGAACAACGACGGGCTGGTAGCGGCCAGCAGGTCCCCGGAGCGATAACCGGCGGCATCGAGGCGCGTCAGTGCAGGGGCCGCGCCGCTGCCATCGCGCAGCGCATGTGAGATGAGTTCGATGGCGCGCTCGCCCAGCACGTCTTCAGGGCCGCTCACGAGCACAACGGGAGCGGGCGCGGCCCTGTGCCACGTGGGTTCAGCGGTTGCCTTGACAGCCATGCGCCTAGCCTGCCACGTCCGTGGGACACGCGGTCGCGAGCGCGGGACCCGCGACCACCACTACGTCGCCGCAATGGTCCGTCCGCAGAATGACGGCCGCGCGCCCACCCCACAGTGTCAGCGCGTCTGGCGCCGGATGGCCGTAGGCATTTCCCTTGCCAACACTCACCACCGCAACTCGCGCGGTGATGAGTTGAGCGAGCGCTGCCTCTTGCCGGTCGGAACCGTGATGAGGGACCTTGACTACATCGACTACCAGGGGTGATAGCCGTGCGGCGAGTGCTCGCTGACCCTCGTGTTCAAGATCGCCTAGTCCCAGCACAGTCACCCCACCAACGGTGGACAGGGTCACGACGCTTGCGTCGTTGAGTCCCGTGCTCCCCTCTCCAACGCTGTCGCGATCCGGCGCAAGCACAACTACCCGCACCTCACCAACCACGGCCGTCTGGCCCGTGTGCACCACGGTCATCGGCACGCCAACGGCCTCGAGCGCGCGCGTGGCCGCGGTGGGCTCCTCATGTTCTGCGGGCGAGATCCACACTTGCGTCACGGGCACGTGCGCGATCACCTCCGGCACGGCCCCCTCGTGATCGGCGTGCGGATGCGTGATGACGAGCAAGTCGATGCGCGTCACGCCGTAACGCGCGAGGCACGCCGGCGCCGGGCCACCCTCCGGGCCAACGTCGATCACCACGGCCGAGCGCGGCCCCGAGCGCAGCAGCATCCCATCGCCCTGCCCTACATCGCACGCCACCACAAGCCAGTTTCCCGGTCCCGTGTGCGCGAACAACGCAGGTACCAGGGGTATCGCAAGTCCCCCGAGCACCAGGAGAGCAGCTAAAACCGGCAACCCCAGGCGGAGCCTGACGGCGAACGTCAAGGCTATGACTGCAGCCACCGCAAGGGCCGACGCTGCCGCACCCCACGCCCCGGGCGGCACCACGAGCTGTGCTCCAGGCAGTTGGCTCGCGGCACGCGCCGTAGCGTCGACCGGCCAGGCACACCACCCAGCGACAGTCGCGAGCAGATGCGCAAGGGGCGCGGACAACGGCGCCACGAGCAGCGCGCACAGGCCAATTAGCGTCACGGGTGCCGCGCACCAACCCACCGCCAGATTCGCGGCGACGGACCACGGCCCCACTCCCCCATCGATGAGTGCAAGCAACGGCAGCACGGCTGCCTGCGCCGCTACGCAGACCGCGAGCGGGTGGGCCACAATCGCGGGCACCACGCGCTCAAAGCGGGCCGCGAGCGCGGGCGCCCACAATGCAATCGCGGCAACGGCTGCGGCCGACATCACGAATCCCGGCTCGCATGCGAGCCGGGGATCAAGCACGGCAACGGCCGTGATGCCAGCACACAGAGCGGGAAGGGCGTGGGCTGGCCGGCCCCACCACAGCGCCGCGCAGATGACGGCAGTCATGGTCGCGGCGCGCACAACCGAGGGTTGGGGAAAGACCACGCACACGAGGAGTGCCATTGACGCACCCATCACACAAGCCACCACGCGCCGGGAATGCCTCGCGAGCCGCTGGGCCAGCAGTCCAAGTGCCAGGAGCCACTGCATCAGCAGCCGCAACACGGCCATCATCGCCACGAGCACTATCGCAAAGTGCGAGCCGGATACAGCCGTGAGGTGGGTGAGCCCGGCCAGCGACATCTGCGCGCGTTGATCGGGGGCCATTCCAGAGTCGTCCCCTATGACCATGCCGCGCGTCAGGGGGCGCAGCCGCTCCGGGAGGTCACCGCTCGCCTCCCGGAATTGCCCACGCAGCCGTGCAACCGCCGCGTCCACACCTCGAGGGGGTGAGATGACCTCCATGTCAGGGCGCCACATGAGCGCAGCGGCGCCGCCCGACGCGGCCGTGAGTGTGCCTTCAACGGCCACTCGGTGGCCCCGCAGCATGGCGTGCCAGGGATCCCCTCCCCACACCACCACGCGCGCGCGAGTGGGCATCCCATCCACTGACGTGACGGCCAATTCCACGCGCCACAGACCGTGGGTGGGGCCAGAGACGCCGGGGGCGGCGTCGGTCTCCACTGTGGCCACCAGCCTTGCCGCTCCACCAACCGCATCACGCACCGGCGCCGCTGCCGCTACCGCACCCCAGCCTGCAAGCGCCCCCGCCAGCGCGGCAGCAAAGGCGAGCGCCATCGCTGGGCGAGTACTTCGCCGCACGAGCCCCGCGCCCAGCACCGCGCACAGCCCCGCCAGCGGCAGCCAACCCCAGCCCAGCCACACGCACGCGGCGGCGAGCCATGCCGCTCCCGCCGCCGGAGCCAGCCGCGCGTCATGCGGGGACACGTGAGTTCAGGTCACACCGTGGCGACGCCCTCAAGCGCCCCCACTACGGCCTCGCCAACCCCGGCAACACGCCCCAAGTCCTTAAGCGAGGCAAACGGCCCGTTGGCCTCGCGGTCAGCGACGATGCGCGCAGCAAGGACGGGTCCAACGCCTGGCAACTGCTCCAAGGCTTCCGCGTCCGCCTGGTTCAGGTTGATTAGCCCGCCATCCGAATGCTCCGCGTCGCCGGCATGCGGCACCAGGATCTGCTCGCCGTCGTTGACGTGGCGAGCGAGATTGAGGCCGTCGAGCACGGCGTCCGCACTCGCACCACCGGCGGCGTCGAGCGCGTCGGCCACGCGCGAGCCGGGCGCGAGCTCCACGAGCCCAGGAGCCACCACCGCCCCCGACACATCCACGACCACCGTCGCAGTGGGTGCCCCACTGGCCCCCGGGGAAGCGAGGGGCAAGGGCGTAGCCGGAACAGCGTCGGGCCTACTAAACCACCATGCCGCGCCGGCGAGCAGGGCCACAAGCGCCACGCCCGCGAGGCCTTGCCGCCACGTCATCCGTAGCCGTAATCCCTTGCGCTGCTCTGGGATCGCGGAACCGTGCGCCGCCTCGTAGGCGTGTGCGGCAGCGGCGGCAAGGGAGTCCTTCCAGCGCGGTTCAACGTCAGTCACGCGCCCCACGCTAGGCACCTAAGCTATGCGCGTCACCCCAGTGCGTGGCTACCTGGGGATGACCGCGTCACAAGGCCTGCCTGGGGACATCAGCGTTAGAGGATGTTGGGCGGCAGATCTACCACTACGGCCGCGAGCGCGCCGGGGCCGCCGTGCGCGGACAGCACCGCGGAGACGGGCGTGCGCACCGTCATCGCCAGTTGCGGGTGTGCGGCCTCGAGCGCACGGGAGGCGTCGTCACCATACGAAGCATCGCCAAGTGCCATGACTGCGAGCGCGGGATGCGCGCGTTCCGCGATTGCCTCGTCTACGCGGGCTACGAGCGCGGCGCGCGCCCGCGCGGTGGTGCGCACTCGCGCCACGAGAGTCACCTCGCCGTCAACCACTTCAAGCAGGGGCCGCACGCCCAACACCCGACCCACGGCCGCAACCGCCGGGCTGACGCGCCCGCCGCGCTTGAGGTATTCGAGCGTGTCCACGGTGAACATGCAGATGGAGGACGCGGCCACGCGGCGCGCCTCTTCAGCCACCTCTGCTTGCCCAGCGCCCGTGGCGGCGAGGGCGGCCGCCGCGAGCGCGGCATAGCCCGTAGCCATCGCCACCGTGCTGCTGTCGACCACCGTCACTGGCACGTCAACGGCATGCGCCGCCGCCTGCGCAACGGAGCCGGTCCCAGAAAGCTTCCCGGAAATCATCACCGCCACAATTGCGGTCGCGCCAGCCGCAACCACCTCCGCGTAGGCCTCCTCAAAAGCCGCCGCTGATGGCTGCGACGTGGTGACGTTGCGTCCCGCAACGAGGTGCTCCAGGACCTGCTCGGGGGTGATCTCCGCGCCCTCTGAGTAGGACACCCCGTCCACGATGACTTGCAGTGGCACCACGCGGATGCTCCACTTGTGCGCGAGCGCTGCGGGCAGTGAGGCTGCGGAGTCGGTGACTACCGCGACGGTTGCCTTCATGGCGCCGCAGCTACGCCGGCACCACGTTGACGAGGCTCGGCGCGCGCACAATCACGGTGCGTACTTCCGCGCCCTCGAGTGCGCGCACCACATTGGGTTCGCCAAGCGCGAGCTCGCGCAGCGCCGCCTCGTCGATGCCCGGCGGCACCTCGAGCCGCGCGCGCACCTTGCCGCGCACCTGCACCACGCACGTCACGGTCTCCTGCACCAGCAACGCCTCGTCCCACTTGGGGTAGCCGGCGAGCGCCACTTGCGAATGGCCGAGCATGGCCCACATGTCTTCCGCGCAATAGGGCGCAAACAGGCTCAGGAGCACGGTCACCGCCTCGGCGGCCTCCCGCACTGCAGGATCGGCGGGCCCCACGCCAGTGTCGATCGCCTTGCGCGTGGCGTTGACAAGTTCCATCACGCGCGCAACCACCACGTTGAAGCGGAAACTCTCCACGAGCCCCGCGCAATCGGCAAGTGTGCGGTGGGTGACCGCTCGCAACGTCTGATCGCCCGACGCTGGGTCCGCTCCTGCCTCTGAACTCACGTCACGCGCGAGTCGCCAAGCGCGCGCCAGGAACTTGGCACTCGCGCCCGGCGAGACGTCCGCCCAGTCAATGTCGTCTTCCGGCGGCCCGGCAAACGACATTGTGAGGCGCACGGCGTCAACGCCAAACTCGTCCAGCTGCTCGCTCAGCGCCACGAGGTTGCCGCGGCTCTTGGACATAGCGGAGCCGTCCATCTGCACCATGCCCTGATTGAGCAGTGCCGAGAAGGGCTCCTCAAAGTCCACCATGCCCATGTCATGCAGGGCCTTGGTCATGAATCGGGCGTAGAGCAAGTGCAGGATCGCGTGCGTAACACCGCCAACGTATTGATCAACGGGTGCCCACCGCTTGGCCTGCTCAACGTCGAAGGGACCGTCGGCCTTGTCTGGAGAGAGGTAGCGCAAGAAGTACCACGACGAGTCGACGAATGTGTCCATGGTGTCGGTGTCTCGCAACGCCGGCTTGCCGCACGTGGGGCATGTGGTGTTGACCCAGTCCGTTGCCGCAGCGAGGGGCGACTGACCCTTGGGCTTGAGATCCAGGCCGTCCGTTGGCGGCAACAGCACGGGGAGCTGGTCGTCGGGAACCGGAACCTCGCCGCACTCCTCGCAGTGCACAATCGGAATCGGCGTGCCCCAGTACCGCTGGCGCGAAATGAGCCAGTCACGAAGCCGATAGTTGACGGTGGACTTGCCAACGCCGTCGGATTCAAGAAGGGCGACGATCACGGGGATCGCCCCCTGCTTGGTGAGCCCATCAAGCCGCCGCGAATTGATGAGCACGCCGT
>CAYMRO010000011.1:0-18221 GCA_964392875.1 uncultured Demequinaceae bacterium | reverse complement strand
CCTCTACGCCGGCAACGCCCAAGGCGGTGCGGTGCACTACCGCCACAAAGTAGACAGTCACGGCCGCGAGGTAGATGATCCACACCTTGCGGCGGGCCATGGACGCGGTCATGGTGTCAGGCTATGCCCCTGCGGAGCCTTGCCTAACTGCGGGACTGTTCCGGCGCCGCGTCGCTGCGCCCGTCGTGGCGATGCGCCTCCAGGAACGCATAGAGTTCGCGGTCGTCCACGCCGGGATAGGTGCCCTGCGGAAGGGGAGAGAAGATGTGGGCGTGCACGCGGGGGCTCGCCCACGCCTTGCCCTTCCACGCTTTGGCAACGTCAGCGTTGGGCCTGCGGCAGCACGAGGCGTCCGGGCACCGCGAGACCGCCCGCTCGCGAGACTCGCGTCCGCGAAACCACTTGGACTCTTCGTAGGGGACGCCAAGCGTGATGGAGAACTCTTCCGAGCCGGTTGACCCGGTCTGGGTGGACTCGAAGAACGTCCCCGCAGGAGTGTCCGTGTATTGGTAATACTCGGTGGTGCGTGCACGGCGAATAAACGCCCTGCGCGCGCTCCAATGGCGGCACACCAACTGGCCCTCGGTGGCGCCCGTCACATCAACGGGGAGCGGGAGGCCGTCGTTCTCGTACGCCTTCACCACCGCGCCACTGCCGTCCACGCGCAACACGTGCAGCCGGATTCCCAACTGCGAGGTTGCGAGGTTGCTGAACCGTAACGCGGCAGCCTCGTGAGTCACCCCGAACGCGTCGCGGAGGTCCTCGATGGCAATGTCGCGCTCGTCGCGAGCGCGCGTAAGGAACGCGACCGTGGCCTCGCGCGGCATGAGGCAAGCAGCGGCGTAGTAGCTGGCCTCTTGCCGTTGACGCAAAAAGTCCTCATAGTCGGTGGGCGCGGTGTGGCCCAGCCGCACGTGCGCCATCGCCTGGAGCGCGAGCGAGCGCAGGCCGTGACCGCCAGGGATGGACGCGAGGGGGATGTAGATGCGCCCCGTCTCGAGGTCAAGCACGCAGCGCGCGGAGTGGGGAAGGTCATCCACGTGGACAATCTCGAGTCCCAGCCGCTCCGCCATGATGCCAACCGTGCGGTGCGTGAGTGCACCTGAGTTGTGACCTGCGGCAGCGACGTCGGCCCCGCCGATGTCCTCGATTTCCGGCAAGTAGTCGTCCCGCTCCTGCATGCGCAGCCGCTGGCTCGTGTTGGCGCGGCGCGCCTCTTCCGGCGTGGCAATCGCGAGCCGCGATTGCCTGTCTAACTCGCGATGCAGACCAACGAGTGATGCCAGCACTTCATCGGGCATGGTCCTCGACGCGCGGACTTCCGGGAGCCCCAGTGCGCGATAGACGGTGCTGCGCTGCGCACGCTCCAACTCCACCTCGAGCCCGTCGCGTCCCGTAGGCGGCTCCGCCTCGATGAGGTCCACCACCTCAACGCCCAAGCGCTCCGCGATGGCCGTGAGCAGGGACAGGCGCGGCTCTCGCCTGCCGTTCTCGATGAGCGAGAGTTGGCTTGGCACCACGCCAACGGCGCTGCCAAGTTCCGCGAGCGTGAGCCCCGCAGCGGTGCGAAAGTGGCGGATTCGCCGGCCAAGGTACTGAGTTTCCGCCACAACGTGACAGTAGCGCAATTTTGCCACATCTTCTCGCTCAATGCGGCCACGTGAAGCCGAGCGCCTCGCTTACGGTGAATATATAGGCCACATTTCGCATCGAGGAGTCCTTCGTCATGACCACCACCGCCCATCGCCCCACGACATCCGTCACGGACGCACCAAGCGACGTGTCCGCATGGGTTGCTGAGATTGCGCGGCTCACCGGGCCAGACGCCGTGGTGTGGTGCAACGGTTCCCAGGCGGAACGCCAGCAACTCATCGAAGGGATGGTCGAGGCAGGGACCCTTGTGGCGCTCAACCCCGAGTTGCGGCCCAACAGCTACCTCGCGCGCTCAGACCCAAGCGACGTGGCTCGCGTAGAGTCGCGCACTTTCCTCTGCACACCCAAAGAGGCCGACGCTGGGCCCACCAACAATTGGCGCGAGCCTTCTGCGATGCGCGCCGAGCTTCGCGAACTCTTCGACGGTGCAATGCGAGGACGCACCATGTACGTGATGCCTTTCGCGATGGGACCCATTGGCAGCCCCATGGCGCGCTACGGGGTGCAAGTCACTGACTCCCCCTACGTGGTGCTGAGCATGGGCGTCATGACGCGCATGGGTGCGGCCGCCCTCTCTCGTATCGCCAGCGGTGAGCCATGGGTGCCAGCCGTGCACAGCGTCGGTTCCCCGCTTGCCGATGGCGAAGCGGACGTGCCGTGGCCGTGCAACCCCACCAAATACATAGTGCAGTTTCCTGCCACTCGCGAGATCTGGTCCTACGGCTCGGCGTACGGCGGCAACGCGATTCTTGCCAAGAAGGCGTTCGCGCTGCGTATTGCCACCGCACTGGGCCGGGACGAGGGCTGGCTCGCCGCCCACATGCTGCTGCTCAAGGTCACGGACCCCAAGGGCACCGCGCGGCACATTGCGGCGGCGTTCCCCAGCGCTTGCGGCAAGACCAACTTTGCAATGCTGCGGCCAACCCTGCCGGGGTGGAAGGTGGAGACGCTCGGCGACGACATCGCGTGGATTGCCCCCGGGCAGGACGGACGGCTGCGCGCAATCAACCCCGAGGCTGGATTCTTTGGCGTAGCGCCGGGCACGTCTCCCAAGACCAACCCCGTGGCCATCGAGATGCTTGCGCGCGACACGATCTTCACGAATGTTGCCCTCACGGACCAGGGCGATGTGTGGTGGGAGGGACTTACCCAGGAGGCGCCCGCAAACCTCATCGATTGGCAGGGCCGCGACTGGACGCCGGCTGCGGCGGAGCCAGCCGCGCACCCCAACTCGCGTTTCACCGTTGCCGCCGCCAATTGCCCCACCATCGCGGAGGACTGGGACGATCCTGCTGGCGTGCCGCTCGATGCCATCGTGTTTGGCGGGCGCCGTGCCTCCAACGTGCCGCTCGTTGTGCAGGCGCGCTCTTGGGCGCACGGGATGCTCATGGGCGCCACGCTCGCCTCGGAGCAGACCGCCGCGGCGGAGGGGACGGTGGGCGCGCTGCGGCGCGACCCCTTCGCGATGCTGCCGTTCAGCGGCGTGCACATGGCGGATCACTGGGCGGATTGGCTCGCGGCAGGCGAACGCGCCGCGCGGCCGCCCGCGGTGTTCCAGGTCAACTGGTTCCGCAAGGGATCTGATGGACGCTTCCTGTGGCCGGGGTTCGGCGATAACATCCGGGTTCTCGCATGGATGCTTGGCCGCCTCGACGGCACCGCGGCCGGCGTCGACTCACCGCTCGGGACCCTTCCGACCGAGCATGAGATCGACGCCGCAGCCGCGGGCCTGAGCAGCGATGACTGGAACGAACTCATGGCGGTCGATTCGCGAGCACTGTTCGCGGAGTCCGAGGAAACCGCGCGCTACCTCGCGGGATTCTCCCCGCGCGTGCCTGCCGCAATCTCCACCGAGTTGCGGCGCCTGCGAGTGCGGCTTGCCAGCTAGTGGTCGCGCTCGAGCGCGTCCGTCAGCAGCCGCACCAAAGCTTCCAACTGAACGTCAGAGGATGACGTGAGGTCCTCATCCTGAGCGCCATCGAGCGCCTTTGCCGCCAAGGCAGACTTGCTGTCAATGAGTTCGGCGATGGCGGAATCGATGGTTTGTGCCGCGATGATGCGCCAGGCCGTCACCGGATTCTCCTGGCCAATCCGGTGGATCCGGTCAATGGCTTGCGTCTGCTCGGCGTAGGTCCAGGACAGCTCCGCGAGCACGAGGTTTGACGCCACCTGCAGGTTGAGGCCAACGCCCGCCGTCAGCAGCGAGCACACGGCAATCTCCACCTGCGGATCGTTCGTGAAAGCCGCAATGTTCTTCTCGCGCACCTTGCTGGTTTGGTCGCCCCTGATGGAGGCGAACCCAATCCCTTGAGAGGCAAACGTCTGCTCCGCCTGATCCAGGACATCGACGTGCTTGGCGAAGAACACCACCTTGCCCACGTTGCGGGCCAGTTGCGCCGCGTAGTCCGCCGCGAGCCCAGCCTTTGCCTGGCCGATGCGACGCACCATCGTGAATACGTTCTCGCCTTTGGTTTGCGAACTTGAGTCCTTGAGCTCGGACGCCGCCACGCGGCGCGCGAGGTCCAGGTCAATCTCGTGCCCCGCTAGCGACTCGCCCCTCGCCTCGAGGACCGATGCGTACTGCGTCACCATGCGACGCGACAGCGCCTCCTCCGCCGAGCGGATGGAGCGAGCCGCAGCATCGTCCAATTCCACGGGCAGGTCTGCCACCCGCCGCGCCGGAATGTCCGCCACCACGTCCACCTTGCGGCGACGCACAATCCCCATGTCGATCACGCTCGCGCGCGCGGCTGCGTAGAACCCGGGATCGGAGGGCGTCAGTCCCGTGTCTTCTAGCGCGATCTGCAGGGCGCCAAGCGGCTTCTTGTCGTCGATCCACCCCAGGAACTGCCAGATGGCGCGGAAGTCTTCGATGTCGTTGATGAGCGGGGTGCCGGTGAGGGCCATGAGCAGTGGCCGCGGCGTGCGCTGCTGAATCTGCTCGGACAGTGCAAGGACGTGCTGCGAGCGCTGCGAGCGCTTGTTCTTGATGAAGTGCGCCTCGTCCACGACCATGCCGCGGAATCCCAGCCCTCCAAGCCAGCCCGCGTGCCGGTCCAGCAGTTCGTAATTCACGATCACCACGTCCGCGAACGCGTCTACTTCCTCACCATCCCCGTGCACAACGGTTGCCCGCCGCCCCGGGATCCACAGTTCCACCTCGCGCGCCCAGTTGGCCTTCACGACGTTG
This sequence comes from uncultured Demequinaceae bacterium, assembly GCA_964392875.1. Taxonomy (GTDB): domain Bacteria; phylum Actinomycetota; class Actinomycetes; order Actinomycetales; family Demequinaceae; genus Demequina. The sequence continues at coordinate 13,378 of CAYMRO010000011.1, read as the reverse complement.
GGCACCACTACCAACAGCGGAAACGCGCCAGCGGCCTGCGCCGAAAGCAGGGCCTGCGCCGTCTTGCCAAGGCCCGGTTCATCGGCGAGCAGGTAGGTGCGGTGGCCGCGGGCGGTTGCCGCGATCACGCGTGCCTGGTGCGGCATGAGTAACCGTCCTCCGGCCGCGGTGAGCGAGCCGGGCGCCGGCAGCTCCATGCACGCCGGTGCCCCAGTTGCCGCCTGCTCGAATGATGCGAAGAGCGGCTCCAGGAGCTCCCAGCCCGCGAGCCTGCTCGCTTGCGATGCGCGCCGCGCCTCGACGGCGGAGAAGTCGGGAGCGAGGAAGGGGTTTGCCAGTTGGCGCGAGAGTACCGATTGCGGAACCACTTGGTTCAACTTGGGCGCGGCAACTGGCGGCTCCGGCGCTTCCTCTTCTGGCGGCTCCATGCCCGCCGCGCGCAGTAGCGCCGCCTTGTATTCGCGAGCCGCATCGGAGACCTTGGCGTCTTCCGCGAGCAGCTTGAGCAGCGAGGTGTCCCGTGCGGCAGTAGTCGCGAGGATGGTGGCCACTCCGTCGAGGCGCTTCAGCTGCTCTGCGCGCGTGCCGCTCATGCTGGGATCCGCGTTGACCCGCGCCCGCTCCTCACGAACCAGCAGCGCCACCACTTGGAAGCGCGTCCGCATGCCGCCACGCGGCGAGGGCTTCCCCACGGAACGCTCAACCTCGCGCGCAACCTGCGCGAGGATGGGGATGAGACCCTGCTCGGACGGTCGCTTGGCGCGGCTGCGTTGCGCGCCGGCAGTGCGGCGCCCTCGGCCGTTGCCGCGCTCGGCTGATCCTGCCACGTGCCCTCCTCCCCGGTGCCCCGCTTGGGACCTCGGCGCGGCGCAATGCGCCACTGCTCCTCATCGGTCGTGCTAACACCACGGGATTGCGCTCGCGCGGTCCCGTTCGTCACTCGCGCCGGCCATGACCGGCGCTGGCCCCTCGGCAGAACACCGCGGGCCCAACGTGCGCCTGGGCAGATTCGAACTGCCGACACCCGCTTTAGGAGAGCGGTGCTCTATCCCCTGAGCTACAGGCGCTTGTGGACCTGTCAAGGGTACCGGCTACCAGCGGTCGTGCACGTGCTCCCTGATCTCGCGGTCATAGATTTCCTGCAAAGCCTCTTCCGTGCCCGACGTTATGGCTGGCACTCCTGCGGCTGCGGCATTGGCGCGGGCTTGCTCGGGCGTGCGCGCTCCGGGGATGACCGTTGAGATACCAGGCTGCTGGGTGAGCCAGCCCAGCGCGAACTGGGCCGTGGTCCAGCCGTCCGGAGCGAGCGCGGCAACCTCTTGCGCGGCGGCGGTGCCAACCTCGTACGGCACGCCCGCGAAGGTCTCGCCAACGCTGAAAGCCTCGCCGTGGCGATTGAAGTTGCGATGGTCGTTCGCGGCGAAGGTGGTCGCCGCGTTGTATTTCCCGCTCAGCAGGCCCGATGCCAGGGGGACGCGAGCGATGATGCCCACCCCTGCGTCGGCCGCCGCCTGGGTGACGGCCTCAAGGGGCTTGCGGCGGAACAGGTTGACCACAATCTGGATGCTCGCGAGTCCGGGGTGACGCAGCGCCTCCAGAGCCTCCGCGCTCGTCTCCACTGAGACGCCCCATGCCGCGATGCGGCCCTCGTCCACAAGGGTCGCGAGCGCGTCGTAGGTGCCAGCGGTCTCGAATACCGCGGAGGGCGGGCAATGCAGTTGGGTCAGATCAAGGGTGTCCATCCCAAGGTTCTCGCGCGAGCGGTCCGTCCAGGCGCGGAATGCGTCAAGGGTGTACGCCTCCGCCACGTGCGGGTTGGAGCGGCGCCCCATCTTGGTGGCGACGAAGACTTCCGGGTGGCGGGCGCGGAACTCGCCAAGGGCGCGCTCCGAGCGACCATCCCCGTAAACGTCCGCCGTGTCATAGAACGTGACGCCTGACTCGTAGGCGGCGTCCAGAATCTGCGCGGCGGTGTCGTCGCCAACGTCGCCCCAGTCCCCGCCGAGCTGCCAGCAGCCCAGTCCTATCGCGGATACGTCGCGGCCAAGGCGTGAAATGTGGTTGGTATGCATGTCTTCAGCGTAGACGCTCTACGCACACACGCAGCGAGGGGCCTAGCCTCGCGGCCGGGCCCTTCGTGCACTGGTGCGTTACGCGTCAGCCGGTGACGCGGACGTAGGTGGGATTGCTCTGCCAGATGGCGCGGAACTGGATCGTCTTGCCGGGTCGCGGCGAGTCGATCTGAAGGTTGTTGCCCGCGTAGATGCCAACGTGGCCCGAGCTCACGATGATGTCGCCGGGCTTGGGTGAGGACACTCGAGTGCCAACCCCGTAGTAGGCGCCGGACGATCGCGGCAAGTCGATGCCGAAGTGCGCGTAAACGTAGGACACGAATCCGGAGCAGTCGAAGCCAGCTGGCGTGGTACCGCCGGACTTGTAAGGAGTGCCAACGAACTTGGCCGCATACGCAATCACTGCGGAACCTGCAATAGCCTGCTTGACCTTGGCCGAGGCGACCACTGGCCGCGAACTGCGCACCGCCGTGCCGGAACGAGCCGCCACGTGATGGATCACGGGGTTCTTCTTGACCTTGATCGTTGGGGTGTCCACGTCGAGGTCGGCGCCTGAATCGGCCAAGATCTCGGTGGACTCGATTGCCTGGAGCTGCGAGTGTTCGCGGGTTTCTGAAATCACCGTTGCTGCATCCGTGGTCACGGGTCCTGCAGTCACCAGTGCCGCTGCTGCGGCTCCTGTGAGGGGAACGACTATCAATGCGGCGGATGCCGCTGCCGCCACCGCGCGCGCTCTGGCGCGCATATATCCGTAAGTCAAATTTTCTGTTCCTTCCGCGCCACATGCGCGTCGATGTTTCGGAGCCTCAACGAGCCGCCGCCGCGACTTGTTCCCTCTTGTTTGGGCTCCCTATGAGGATGTTCCTCTGGTTGCTACTAGTCATCGATGGTACCTAAGAAAATCAAAAACCTTCAGTCGAGACGCACAAACAGATGCCTCGCATCGTCCTCGGTGACGGTCATGGAGCCGTTCTTCGCAGTGATTTCGATTCCCCGTTCTGCCGCCAACACGGAGATCGCCATCCCTGGTAAAACACCCAACTCCATCAGTTCGGCGAGGAACTCGGGCTCTGCCTGAGGGGTCTCGCCAATGCGTGTCACCACCCCACTAACCCTGCCCTCAGAAAATATCTCTGCGATAGGCACTTCGTCCCTGTTTGGAGCGTCCGCAACGTGCACACCGAGGTCCTCGAGACCCGGCACGGGATTGCCGTATGGGGACACCAATGGGCCCTCGATGAGTTCTATAACGCGACGCTCAACGCGCTCGCTCATGACGTGCTCCCAGCGGCACGCCTCCTCATGTACAAAGGGCAGTTCGAGGCCGATGACATCGGTCAAAAGGCGCTCCGCCAGGCGATGCTTGCGCATGACGCGCATCGCTATCAATTCGCCCGTCTCGCTGAGCTCCAAGTGCCTGTCCGTGTCGTTGACCTTGAGCAGTCCGTCTCGCTCCATGCGGGCAACGGTTTGCGAGACCGTTGGCCCAGCGTGCCCAAGGTGTTCGGCGATGCGCGCACGCATGGGAACCACGCCGTCTTCGCGCAATTCGTAGATGGTGCGCAGATACATCTCAGTGGTGTCGATGAGATCCGTCATGCTGCATGCCGTCCCATGCCAACGTACGTCCAGCCGGCGTCAAGCCATTCCTGTACGGGCAGACAGTTGCGACCGTCGATCACCTTGCGCTGCGCCACGAGATCCCCCACAACTGACGCGTCCATCTCGCGGAATTGCTTCCACTCGGTGGCGACAATGACTAGGTTGGCGTTGGTGACCGCTGCCTCAAGGGTGGGGGCATAGGTGAGCGTGGGCGAGACCACGGCGGCATTGGCCATGGCCTGCGGATCGTAGACACGCACGTCTGCCCCCGCCAAGTGCAGCCTGCCTGCAACATCGAGAGCGGGCGAATCCCTCACGTCATCAGAGTTGGGCTTGAAGGCGGCGCCAAGGACGGCAACCTGCGCGCCGTTGAGACGGCCGCCAACGAGATCCGCCGCACGCTGCACCACGTGGCCGCGCCGGCGCAGGTTGACGGCGTCCACCTCGCGTAAGAAGGTGAGCGCCTGATCAACGCCCAACTCGCCAGCGCGCGCCATGAATGCGCGAATGTCCTTGGGCAGGCACCCGCCGCCAAAGCCCAGCCCCGCGCCAAGGAACTTGCGGCCAATGCGTTCGTCGTAGCCGATGGCGTCGGCAAGTTCCATGACATCGGCACCAGTGGCCTCACACACCTCGGCGATCGCATTGATGAAGGAGATCTTGGTTGCCAAGAATGCGTTGGCACTGACCTTGACGAGTTCCGCCGTGGCAAGGTCCGTGACCAGAAACGGAGTGCCGTGCTCCAGGATCGGTGCGTAAACCTCGCGAGCAACTGCCTCGGCGCGGCCAGGACGCGCCGGGTCAACACCCAGCACCAGCCGGTCCGGACGCAACGTGTCCGCCACGGCAAAGCCCTCTCGCAAGAACTCTGGATTCCACGCCAACTCGGCCGCCTCGCCAACGGGGGCAAGTTCGCGGACGCGAGCGGCGAGCCGCGCCGCAGTGCCAACCGGCACGGTGGACTTGCCAAAGATCACGCTGGGGCTCGTCAGCAGCGGCGCGAGCGTCTCAAAGACGGCGTCGACGTAGCGCATGTCAGCGGCGTATTCACCCTTGCGCTGAGGCGTGCCCACCCCAATGAAGTGGATGTTGGCAAAATCGGCGGCCTCCGCGGCATCGGTGGTGAAGCGCAGATTGCCAGCATCAACATGCTTGCTCAACAGCTCGGGGAGCCCGGGTTCAAAGAACGGCACCTCGCCAAGCGAGAGCCGCTTCACCTTGCCAGGATCAATGTCCACACCAATGACTTGGTGACCCAACTCCGCCATGCCCGCGGCGTGTGTCGCGCCTAGGTAACCGGTGCCAAAGACCGCGATTTTTGCCATGGCACGAGCCTATCTGGCGGAATCACCAAACTTGCCGCCGCCCGGAAGCGCAACAAAGGCAACGCCTTGCGTGCTCACGCGCGCCTCGCCGTCGGCCACAGGCACAAAAATCGCCTCCCCAGCGCGTAAGTTTTCACTGCCGTGCGCCGTGGTCACGGTGGTCTCGTCAAGCGCCAGCACGATGCGCGGAGCGGCCGCGGTGTTCGCGGCGCCGCTCTCCACGCGCAACAGTGCAAACTCGTCAACCGGCACCGAATAAGTGGTGGCGGCGCCGTGGCGCGTGATGGTTGGTCGCAGCGGCTCGCTCGGCACCGCGTCAAGGATCTCCTCAAGCAGCACCACGTCTATGGCCTTGGGGGTGAGCCCGCCTCGCACCACATTGTCAGAGTTCGCCATGATTTCCACGCCGATCCCCGATTGATAGGAGTGAATGACGCGCGGAGGAACGTAGCAAGCCTCGCCCGGCTGCAGGAGCACGGGATTCATCGCGAGGGCAACTAGCGCACCGGGATCACCCGGGAACGCCCGTGCGGCCCTGCCCGCGAGCGCGAGCGCACTGTCGCCCTCGGGCCTGTCCGCGAGCCGTTCGATGAGCGCCGCATCCGCCTCTCCGCCAAGCACCGCCATGACGTAAGTAAGGAGCGACTCTCTGCCTTCCACGAGCGGAACCAGGCTGTCCGCACCCAAGGTGCGCAGATCGTCGGCCAATCCACGAACTCCGCGAATGCCAACTAGTAGCCGCATGGGAGTCAGCGCCACAATCATCTCCGGCTTGTGGCGGTTGTCGCGGAACGTGCGGTCAGGTGCCTCCACGGCAACGTGAGCCTCGTCCTCGGACGCGAAGCCCACGCGCGCCTGTGCCGCAGTTGGGTGCACTTGCAGGGACAGCGGCGACGCGATCGCGAGCACCTTCAGTAAGTAAGGGAGACTGCCGCCGCCAACGGTGGGGTTGGGATTGGCCGCAATATAGGCGGCAAGGTCGCTCCCGTCTGCTATGCCCGACGGCGCGCTCTCGTGAGCACCAAACCACGCCTCAGCGATGGGCCCGGGTACGGAAGGAAGACCCAGCACACTGGAAATGGCGCCGGGTTGCCCCCACGCGGACGCCTTGAGACGCGGGCCTATGCGAATCACCCCGCAATCATGCCAGGCACGCGGCCGTACGATGTCAGCCATGTCAGACGTCATCCAGATTCCCACTCACCTGCTCCCTAAGGACGGCCGTTTTGGCTCGGGACCGTCCAAGGTGACCGATGCCCAGTTGGCCGCTCTCGTGGCAGCGCAGCCGGGACTGCTTGGCACGTCGCATCGCCAAGCGCCCGTCAAGAACCTGGTTGGCGACATCCGCTCCATGCTCGCCGAGTTCTTCTCGATCCCCGACGGCTACGAGGTGATCCTTGGCAACGGCGGATCCACGCTGTTTTGGGATGCCGCCGCCTTCTCGCTCATTGAAAGGCGCGCGCAGCACTCGGCATTCGGCGAGTTTGGCAACAAGTTTGCCAACGCCACGGGACGCGCTCCCCACCTTGGCGGCGCGAGCTTGCGCACAGCAGAGCCCGGCTCGGTGATCCTGCCGGAGGCCGAGGACGGCATCGACGTCTATGCATGGGCGCACAACGAGACGTCAACCGGGGCCATTGCGGACGTCAGCCGGCCAGCCGGAATTGGCGATGCGCTCACTGTGGTGGACGGGACCTCCGCAGCTGGCGGCACCCACGTTGATGTGAGCCAGATCGACGCCTATTACTTTGCGCCGCAAAAGAACTTCGCCTCGGACGGCGGGCTGTATTTCGCCATCCTGTCGCCCGCAGCGATAGAGCGCGTGGAGCTCATCGCCGCAAGCGGCAGGTACATCCCTGACACCCTCTCGCTGGCCCTGGCGCTGGAGAACTCGCGCGGCAACCAGACGCTCAACACCCCGGCGGTCGCCACCCTCGTGATGATGCACGCTCACCTGTCATGGCTGGTAGATCAGGGTGGAATGCCATTTGCGGCGGCGCGCACGGCCCAATCTTCCGGGCACCTTTATAGCTGGGCGAGTGACTTTCCTCACACTGAGGCATTCATCACAAACCCTATAAATCGGTCACCTGTCGTGGCTACCTTGGACCTGCTTTCAGGGGTCGACGCAGCTGAGATGCGCCGACACCTGAAAGCGAATGGGATCGTTGATATTGACCCGTATCGCAAGCTCGGCAGGAATCAGATTCGAGTAGGAGTCTTTCCCGCCGTTGATCCGGACGATGTCATCGCTCTCATCCATAGCCTCGAATTTTTAGTGGAGAGATTGGTGACATGACCGAACAGCAGGATGTCCTGGACCCGCAACGGCCTCGCCGTCGCCGTATCCCCGTCGTCCTGCTGGGAGTTCTTCCCGCGGCGATAGCCGCAACCATTCTCGTAGCCGGTCCCAACTATGTGGCACCCGCAACCGCCTCCACTGATGCCAGTGGCACCGGCAAGTCCGCCGTTCACGCGGCACTCATCACGCCAGGCGTCAACGCGCCGGCCACCAAGGTGAACCTCGCCGCTTCGGTGCAGCAGATCACCGTGACCGTCCCCGTAGTCAAGGCGCCAGCCGCAAAGGCGGCAAAGTCCGTCAACACCACCAAGACGGTGAAATCGGTGAAGTCAACGAAGGTGGTCAAGAGGACAACCACGAGGACCACCTCGAAGTCCACCAAGACCTACAAGCAATACTGCGCCAACCCCAACCCGGTGAGCGCCTCCGGCTCCACGGGCAAGGCGCTGTTGGCCGCCGTGAACAAGGAGCGCGCCAAGCTGGGCATCCGCGCGCTGTCCTGGTCCTCTTCCATGGCGTCAACCGCCACCGGCTGGTCGCAGACCATGCTGAAGAACGACATGAAGACCAAGACCCTCATCGACGGCTTGGCGCACAACCCCAACCGTCCCGGTGCGGAGAACGTAGCCGTTGTCTACAGCTCCAACGGGTACTCGGCGTCATCCGCAATCCGCAAGATGCACACGAACCTCGTGTACTCCAACGGTCACTGCCTCAACCTCATGAACCCCAAGTGGCGCTCGATGGGTGCTGGAATCGCCCACTCGTCCAACGGCAACACGTGGTACGCAACCGAGAACTTCCGCTAGGAAACCTCGGCGGGCTGGGACTCAGCTGCCTGGGGTGTTGCTTCAGGTAGCTGGTCCGCTGGCTCGGTTTCTGGCTCAACCACCGCTTCTGTCTCAACCACCGCGTCGGCGAGGCCCAGATCAAGCGGCACCATAGCGTCGGACGTATAAATGGGGTCTGCAGCCGGCCACTGGGTTGGGCCATGCTCAACGGTGGTCTGCGAGTGCGCACCACAGCCATGATCAACGCTCACGACCTTGCCGTCAGAGGGCGACCATTCATTGGTGCAGGCACCGAACATGAGGCGCATGGCGCCGCTCAGCGGCACATAGAAGGCGCACGTCTGGCACGGCTCCGTTGACGCGATCGCCGACGCCGCTGTGGGGCCGTGCGACCCGCGATACCAGCGCGAGGCGACGTCCTCGCGGCCCTCGGCGCCAAGCACGCGCTCGCGTCCAAGGCCCAACTCCCAAATCTGCATCGCGTCTTCGTCTTTGGTGACCTCATACGTTGGCACCAAGCGGGCATCGTTCTCGATGAGGGGCAGCACCATTGACGGCTCAAGGTCGCCCGGCTGCACACGCTCGGCCCACGGCACCCACGGCGGAGCCAGAAGCGCGTCGGCTGCGGGAACCAACTGCGCTTCGTCAATGCCGATGTCCTTGCCACGCGGCGCGCGCGACAGCGTGACGGACCATACCCAGCCGCGGTACCCGGGCAGCTTGCACTCGAACGTGTGGGTCACCGCCCGCTCGGACTCCGCGATGGCGTCCACGTGCTCGCCAACGGCGCCAGCGTCTTCCGCGAGGTCTATCGCCGCCGCACGGGCAACGTCAACCGCCGCGGCGAGCACGGCGTCGGTCATCACGCCTCCAGCTGTTCGGCTACCGCCCGCAGCACGGCGGCCACCTGACGGCCCTTGGCGCCCTCTGGGTAGCGACCCTTGCGGAGGGACGTGGAGACGCCGTCAAGCATCTTGATGAGGTCTTCCACGATGACCGTCATGTCATCGGTGGGCTTGCGCATGGTCTGCGACAGGGTCTGGATGGGCTCCAAGATGGTGATGGTCAGCGCGGAGGGGCCGCGCTTGCCGTCGGCAACGGAGTACTCCACCTTGGTGCCTTGGCGCGGCACAACGCCGTCCGGCAGGGCGCTGGCGTGGAGGAAGACCTCACCGCCGTCGTCGCCGGCGATGAAGCCAAACCCCTTCTCGGAGTCATACCACTTCACTTTTCCGGTGGGCACATCTACCTCGCGTACGTTGTCGCGCCGCGTGTTCGGCGCTCACCTAGTCTACCCGGCGCACAAGCCGCGTCCCCAGGCCGCGTTGATGTGGCAGTTGTCCCCAGTTTTAACTGCCTGCCCGACGCTGCGAGCGGCTTCGCGCCTACCGTCACCTCACAACTACGGAAGGGAAAAGCATGTTGTATCACGTTGATTCGGACGAGGTCGCTGCGGCCGCGGCCCGCGCCAATCGCTCCGGCGAGGCCATCCGCGCGGAGGTTGGCTCGCTCGTGGCCACGCTGCAGTCGCTTGAGGGCACGTGGCAAGGCTCTGCCTCCACTGCGTTCGCCGGAGTGCTGGCGCAATGGCGCGGGGCGCAAGCGCAAGTGGAGACGGCGCTCGTGTCGCTGAGCCAGGCGTTGGGTGCGGCTGCCGCGGGGTATGCGGATGCGGAGGCGACGGCGGCGCGCATGTTCGCGCGGTAGGTACGGGTGTCTGCAGGGCTGGCCGCAGGACTGGCCGGAGGGTGGTCGATGGTGCCGTCACGCGGCGGGCGTACGCTCGCCGTGTGACGATCCTCATCGATCCGCCGTTGTGGCCTAACCACGGGCGCGTGTGGGGGCATCTGGTTTCCGATGCGTCGTTGGAGGAATTGCATGCGTTTGCCGCTAGCGCCGGGATTCCTGAGCGCGCGTTCGACCGCGACCACTACGACGTTCCTGCCGAGCGCTACGACGATCTCCGCGCTCTGGGGGCTGAGCTCGTGGACGCACGCGAACTCGTGCGGCGCTTGCGCGCGTCTGGGCTCCGGGTCACTGCGGCGCAGCGGCGCGGCTTGCCCTAGCCCGCCTCACGGCCCGGTAAGCCACGCCAACTGCAACGACTGCACAGGCTCCCAAGATTGCGCCCCACGGGAGCGTCGCGGCTAAGGCTGCGCAACCCAGTGCACCCACCACCTGGATCGCGCGCGCATAGCGCCGGTGCTCACGGGACTGATGCAGAGCGGAGAGGTTCGCCACGAGGTAATACAGCAGCACACCGAAGGATGAGACGCCTATCGCCGCACGCACGTCCACCACCGTGACGAGCACCGCAACAACGCAGCCCAAGACGATTGCGGCCACGCGCGGAACGCGCGCTCGCCCGTGGATGCGGCCCAAGACCTTGGGGAGGTCCCCTCCGCGCGCCATCGCCAGCGCCGTGCGGGTGATGCCGGCCATGAGCGCGAGCAGCGCCCCCAAGGACGCAAGCGCCGCGCCCACCCTCACCACAGGCGCGGTCCACGCCCAGCCTCCCGCACCCGCAACCTCCGCGAGCGGGGCGGCACTGTTAGCGAGCGCCTCAGGGCCAATCGTCGCTAGCGCGGTGACTGCTACCGCCGCGTAGATCATCACGGCCAGCGCCAATGCGATCACGATGGCGCGGGGAATGGTGCGCTCCGGGTGGCGGACTTCCTCACCCATCGTGGCGATGCGGGCGTAGCCCGCAAAGGCAAAGAAGAGGATACCCGCGGACTGCAGCACCTCGTAGGGCGTCACGGCGGAGGCGCCCAGTGCACTGAGACCGGACCCGCCTACTGCCACGCCCGCCACCACTACAACGGCGAGTACCGCTATCACCGCCACCACTATGACCTTTGTGGCCGTGGCGGTGCGCGAAACCCCTAGGCAGTTGACCAGGGTGATTGCCACCACGGCGAGGATGGCCGCTTGCTTGGCCCAAGCGTCGGGCACCGCGTAGGCAGCTACGGTGAGCGCCATTGCCGCGCAACTGGCGGTCTTGCCCACCACAAAGCACCAGCCCGCAATGAAGCCGGGCCACTCGCCCAGTTCGCGACGCCCGTAGACGTAGGTTCCGCCCGACTCGGGATACTGTGCAGCCAGCTGGGCGGATGAGGTGGCGTTGCACCAGGCGATCACGCCGGCGATGACGAGGCCGCCAAGGAGCGCCGCCCCGGCCGCCTGCGCCGCGGGTGCGAGTGCGGCGAAGATTCCGGCGCCGAGCATGGATCCCAGGCCTATCGCCACGGCATCCGCGAGGCCCAGCCTGCGGCGGAGGGTGGGGCTCGGGGTCACAGCGTCAACCTACGCGGGACGGTGCGGATGGACAATGACTGGAGTGCCGCAGACGCACGATGGCCCCCGAGGTTTCCCTAGGAGGCCATCGCGGTCAATGCGAATTGCTTGTGGACTAGAAGCCCATGCCACCCATGTCGCCACCGCCGGCCGGCATGGCCGGAGCGGGCTCAGGCTTGTCGGCAACAACAGCCTCCGTGGTGAGGAACAGACCCGCGATGGACGCGGCGTTCAGCAGCGCGGAGCGCGTGACCTTGACCGGGTCATTGACGCCAGCAGCGAGAAGGTCCTCGTACACGCCGGTAGCGGCATTGAGGCCGTGACCCACGGGGAGCGACTTGACCTTCTCCACCACAACGCCGCCCTCAAGGCCGGCGTTGACAGCGATCTGGCGCAGCGGAGCGGAGATCGACAGCTCGACGATGCGAGCGCCAGTGGCCTCGTCACCTTCCAGCTCGAGCTTCGCGAACGCCTTGATGCCCGCCTGAATCAGAGCAACGCCACCACCGGCGACGATGCCCTCCTCGACGGCAGCCTTCGCGTTGCGCACGGCGTCCTCGATGCGGTGCTTGCGCTCCTTGAGCTCAACCTCGGTGGCCGCGCCCGCCTTGATGACGGCAACGCCACCTGCGAGCTTGGCGAGGCGCTCCTGGAGCTTCTCACGGTCGTAGTCGGAATCGGAGTTCTCGATCTCGGCGCGAATCTGACGCACGCGACCCTCGATCTGCTCGGACGCACCAGCGCCCTCGACAACCGTGGTCTCGTCCTTGGTCACAACGACCTTGCGGGCCTGGCCAAGGAGGTCAAGCGTGGCGTTCTCAAGCGAGAGGCCAACGGACTCCGAGATGACAGTTCCACCCGTAAGGATGGCCATGTCCTGCAGCATCGCCTTGCGGCGGTCGCCAAAACCGGGAGCCTTGACGGCAACGGCCTTGAACGTGCCACGGATCTTGTTGACCACGAGCGTTGCGAGAGCCTCGGACTCCACGTCCTCCGCGATGATCGCGAGGGGCTTGCCGGTCTGCATGACCTTCTCGAGCACGGGGACCAGGTCCTTGACGGAGCCGATCTTGGACTCGACGAGCAGCACGTAGGCGTCCTCAAGGACGGCTTCCTGACGCTCGGGGTCGGTCACAAAGTAAGCCGAGAGGAAGCCCTTGTCGAAGCGCATGCCTTCGGTGAGTTCCAGCTCGAGGCCCAGCGCGGAAGATTCCTCAACCGTGATGACGCCTTCCTTGCCAACCTTGTCCATGGCCTCGGCGATGAGCTCACCGATGGCCGGGTCGCCGGCGGAGATACCAGCGGTAGCTGCGATCTCTTCCTTGGTCTCAACTTCCTTGGCGGCGTCGAGAAGTTCGGCGGTGACTGCCTCAACGGCCTTGTCGATGCCCTTCTTGAGCGCGATGGGGTTGGCGCCGGCTGCTACGTTGCGCAGTCCCTGCGTCACGAGTGCCTGCGCAAGAACGGTCGCCGTGGTGGTGCCGTCGCCAGCGACGTCATCCGTCTTCTTGGCAACTTCCTTGACGAGCTCGGCGCCAATGCGCTCGAACGGCTCCTCAAGTTCGATTTCCTTGGCGATGGACACGCCGTCGTTGGTGATGGTGGGGGCTCCCCACTTCTTTTCCAAGACGACGTTGCGGCCCTTGGGGCCGAGCGTGACCTTGACCGCGTCAGCGAGCGCGTTCATGCCTCGCTCCATACCGCGGCGGGCCTCCTCATCGAAGGCGATGATCTTTGCCATAGGGGTGGTTCCTCTTTCAAGGTGGTGTGGCTTCAGCGGGTGCCCGCGACGGACGACGCACACTCCGGCGTTCATGTCACGCCAGCGCCTGCGCCTCACCTGCAAAGCCGAGGTCAGTTAGCACTCTCGGGTCGAGAGTGCTAATGCGATTCTGGCACTCTGCTCACGAGAGTGCAAACGCGCACCGCGTCATTACGCCGCGCGCGGAAGCGCTACTTGGACGGGTCGGTGACGAGGATGGCCTCGAC
>CAYMRO010000010.1:0-20142 GCA_964392875.1 uncultured Demequinaceae bacterium | reverse complement strand
CTTCTGCTGATCCCAGCAACACCGGCGGCCCTGACACGGCAGACGGCAACGGCACCCAGCTGTCCATCGTCGCCTTCTCCGTGCCACAGGCCGCCAACCAGGCGGTCCAGGCCGCATTCGCCAAGAAGGGCGACGGCGGCGGAGTCACGTGGTCGGAGTCGTATGGAGCGTCCGGCGACCAGAGCCGTGCCGTGGAGTCCGGCCTCGAGGCTGACTACGTGCACTTCTCGCTCTCGAGCGATGTCACGCGCCTCGTTGAAGACGGCCTCATCGACGAGTCATGGGACAAGGGACCCACGCAGGGCACGGTAACGCGCTCCGTGGTGGTCTTTGCGGTGCGCCCTGGCAACCCCAAGCACATCGAGACCTGGGATGACCTCGTCAAGGACGGCGTGGAGATCATCACGCCCAACCCTGGCTCCTCGGGCTCGGCGCGCTGGAACATCCTCGCCGGGTGGGGATCGGTCATCGCCGCGGGCGGCTCGGAGGAGGACGCCAAGGCGTACACCACCAAGCTCTTCAACAACGTGGTGGCCCTTCCAGGATCCGGGCGGGACGCCACGAGCGCCTTCCTCGCTGGCACGGGAGACGTGCTGCTGAGCTACGAGAATGAGGCGATCGCCGCACGCCAGAACGGTGCAGAACTTGACTATGTGGTGCCAGATTCCACGCTGCGCATAGACAACCCAGGGGCGATCCTCAAGGACGCCGACCCCAAGGCGCAGGCGTTCCTCGACTACGTGCTGAGCCCGGAAGCACAGGCGATCTACGCATCGTTTGGCTTCCGGCCCGTGGTGGACGGCGTGACGCTGCCCACCGTGGAGGGCGCCAATGACCCAGCCAACGCGTTCCCAACGCCAAGCACTTTGCTGACCATTGACGATTTTGGTGGCTGGTCTGAGGCCAAAAAGAAGTTCTTTGACGAGGACACCGGCATAATCACCCAGATCCAAGTAGAGACGGGCAAGTCTTCGTGACAGCAGTTCAACTCGACGCCAAGGACGCGGCTCCCACGGGGGGTCGCGTCCTTCGCCACACCCTGACCAGGGGCGCCGGCATTGGCCTTGGCGTTGTGGTGCTGTGGTTCTCCGTGCTGGTGCTGTTGCCCCTTGCCGCGGTTGTCGCGGTGGCGGTCAACGGCGGCTGGGACGGCTTTGTGGACACGCTCTCCAATCCCCAAACCGCTTCCGCCATTGAGCTCACGGTCTTCACTTCGCTAGCAGTGGCCGTGCTCAACGTGCTCATCGGCACCCTCATCGCGTGGGTGCTGGTGCGCGAACGCTTTCCCGGATCACGCCTGCTAGAGGTGGTGATTGACGTACCGTTCGCGCTGCCAACCATCGTGGCGGGCCTGGTCTTGCTAGCCCTCTACGGACCCGCGAGCCCCATAGGCGTCAACGTGGCCAACACGCGCACCGCCGTGTTCCTCGCCTTCGCGTTCGTGACGTTGCCCTTTGTGGTGCGCTCGGTGCAGCCCGTGCTGGAACAGCTGGAACGCGACGCCGAGCAAGCGGCGCACTCGTTGGGAGCCTCCGCGGCAACCACGTTCCGCCGCATCGTGCTCCCGGCGCTCATCCCGGCCATCGCGGCGGGCGGCGCGCTCAGCTTTGCCCGGGGCGTGAGTGAGTACGGCTCGCTCGTGCTGCTGAGCGGCAACCTCGCCATGCGCACGGAAGTCACGAGCGTGCGCATGCTCACCTATGTAGAAAACGGCAACCTCGCCTCCGCGTCCGTGGTGGCCACCGTGCTGCTCGCCGTGGCACTGGTAGTGCTCGTCGCCATAGATCTCCTGCAACGCTGGCTGGTGCGCCGTGGCTGACACCCCAACAGCGGGCCCGACGCTCACTCAAGGCTCCCGTTCGGTTGGCTCCGGCGCGGGCCGGGTTACGCGGCAGGCAATCGTCATTCTGTATCTGTCCGCCCTGGTGGTGATCCCCGTGGCGCTCGTGTTCTGGAATGCGTTCAAGGACGGGCTGGCGCCCGTGGTGGCCGCCCTCACGGACCCCGTGGTGGTGCACGCGTTGCAGCTCACGCTCATTGCCGCGCTGTGGTCCGTGGTGCTCAACGCCGTGTTTGGCGTGGCCGTCTCGCTGTTGCTGGTGCGCTACGAATTCCCTGGTAAGCGCATGCTCAACGCGTTCATCGACTTGCCGCTTTCCGTGTCGCCCGTGGTGGTTGGCCTCTCGCTCGTCATTGTTTACAACGTGCGCGACGGCCTCTTGGGCCAGCCGCTCGCGGAGCTGGGCATCCGCGTGCTCTTCTCCACGCCGGGCATTGTGCTCGCAACAACGTTCATCTCCATGCCCCTCGTGGTCCGCGAAGTGGTGCCCGTTCTGCAAGAGCAGGGCACGGACCAGGAGCAAGCCGCGAGCAGCCTTGGCGCGAGCGGTTGGGTGACCTTTTGGCGCATCACGATGCCGGGCATCCGGTGGGGCGTCGTCTATGGCGTGGTGCTGTGCTTTGCGAGGTCCATTGGTGAGTTTGGGGCCGTGAAGATTGTCTCCGGCAACATCACGGGCCGAACCCAGACCGCGACCCTCGCGGTGGAACAGCTGTACCAAAACTTCAATCAGGCGCAGGCGTTCACCATCGCCGCCGTACTTGCGGGCGCCGCAATCGTCATCATTTCTGTGGTCGCGGTCCTCCGGGTGCGCGTTGAGAGGAACGAATCGTGAGCATCATCGTCAATTCCGTCACCAAACGGTATGGGAGCTTTGTGGCGCTCGACGACGTCTCGGTGACCATCCCGTCGGGCCGCCTTACTGCCTTGTTGGGACCAAGTGGTGGCGGCAAGTCCACGCTGCTGCGCGTCATTGCCGGCCTCGAAACCGCGGATTCCGGTGCCGTGAGCATTGAGGGCGTGGAGGCCACCGATCTTCCGCCGCAAAAGCGCAACGTGGGGTTTGTGTTCCAGCACTACGCGGCGTTCAAGCACATGTCCGTGGCCAAGAACGTGGCGTTTGGGCTGGAGATTCGCAAGCGGCCAAAAGAGGAGATCAAGGAGCGCGTGGACGAACTCCTCAAATTGGTGCACCTGAGCCAATTTGGGGACCGGCTACCGTCGCAGCTGAGCGGCGGGCAGCGCCAGCGCATGGCGCTCGCGAGGGCGCTCGCGGTGGAGCCGAGCGTGCTGCTGCTCGACGAGCCGTTTGGAGCGCTGGACGCGCAAGTGCGCAAGGAGCTGCGGCTGTGGCTGCGGCGCCTCCACGACGAGGTGCACGTCACCACCGTGTTTGTGACGCACGATCAGGAGGAGGCGCTCGAGGTGGCCGACGACATTGTGGTCATCAACCAGGGGCGCGTGGAGCAATCGGGCACGCCAGACGAGATTTACGACTCGCCGGCGAGCGAGTTTGTGATGCGCTTCCTTGGACCCACCACCGTCTTTGAGGGTGCCGTGGTGCGTCCGCATGATCTAGACGTGTTCTCCATGGCCGTGCGGGAGGCCGTGCGGGCCGAGGTCACCGATGTGCAGCGTGTTGGTCATGAGGTGCGGCTGACGGCATCGGCAAACCCGCAAGGGCCAGGAACCTCAGTGGCGCTGACTCGGGCGCACTTCCGCGACCTCGAGGTGGACGTAGGGGACACGGTGTGGCTGCGGCTCGCACCGGGCGCCTCGCACATGGCGGCGGCAAGTACAGACCCCGCGATCCCCGCCACGCCGAGCGCCGGATAGGGTTGCCACATGCACGTATCAGCCAAGGGTGACTATGCCGCGCGCGCCGTTGCGTACCTCGCCAGCGTGTACCCCGAGCGGGCATCCGCCCAGGTAGTGGCCGATTCCTACGAGCTTCCGCGGAAGTTCCTGGAGGCCGTGCTCGCGGACCTGCGCCGCGCGTCCATCGTCACGGCAACACGTGGGGCCGACGGCGGGTACGCCCTGCGCAGGGCGCCCAGTCAGATCACGCTGGGCGAGGTGTTGCGCGCCATCGATGGTCCGCTCGCCGACGTCCACGGCCTGCGGCCGGATGAGGTCACCTATCCGCCTGCCTTGCAGCACTTGCAAGAGGTGTGGGTTGCGGCACGCTCGGCCGTGCGATCCGTCTTCGACGAGGTCACGATTGACCAGTTGGTGACGGGGGAGTTCCCCGCCGCTATCCGCCGCCTCTTCGCAAGCGAGGACGCGTGGACGCCGCGAGTTGGCCCGCAGCACCCCAAGATCCCTCGCGGCGAGGACCCTGAATTCCGCATTTAGGTTGGACGCGGTGAGCGTCGCGTGGACCTTGTCACTGCCGTGCCTGCGTGTCAGGGTTGTCCCGTAACCTGGTGCAGGTGGGTTGGCAACAGAAATCGGGGATGACGGGCGCGTACCCCCCTGCGGCTTCGCGCCGTGGCAGCACCGTGCGGCTCGTCATCATGCTCGCGGTGCTCGTTGCGTTGGTGCTGGGCGCGGGCCACGTGGGAATCCTGCCGCAGTGGATGCCGCTGCGCGCAAACTTGGTAGCGGCCGCGCCAGCCGCGCCCGCGGTGGATTACCCCGTGTTTGGCTCCGACGAGTTCGTCGAATACCTTGCCGCAAACATGATTGCGCAAGAGGATTCCATCAACGTCTCCGCTTGGGCGAACGCGCCCGGAATTGGCCGCGATGGAGTGTTCGACGCTGTGGCTGAGGCCGCGATCCAGAACCCCTATGTGTTCGTGGATGGGTGGACGTATCAGGCAACTATCAGGGGCATCGTCCTGCGCCCCGACTACGTGTACAGCGACACCCGGGCCGAGCATAAGCGCGTGGACACCGCTGCCGCGGTGGCGGCTGGGCTGCAGAAGACCGGAATCACGCCAGAGATGTCCGTGGAGAAAAAGGTGCGCGCCATCCACGACTACGTGGCAAGCGTTGCGACCTACGATTCCGTGGCCGCAGATGCCATCACCGCGGGCTCCAGCGAGGGGCTCAGGGTGGAGCAATCGCAAGAGGCGTACGGGATTCTCGTTGCCGGAACGGCCGTATGCAACGGCTACGCGCAAGCCTTCCAGGCGATTGCGGAGGCGGCAGGGCTCTCAAGCATCATCGTCACGGGCCAGGCTTTGAGCGGCGTGACGGTAGGCCCTCACGCGTGGAACAGGGTGTTGGTTGACGGCGAGTGGCTCATCGTGGACGTCACGTGGGACGATGCCGATGCTCTCGGCACGCACGAGCAATACCTCCTGGTAGACCCCAGCAGCGCCTTGCTGAATACGCGCACTGCTGACAGCGACTGGGTGGTTGACTCCCAGGCCGCACGGTTCGGCGGGTAAGGCGGCCCGGCCCTAATCCACGGCTAGGTCAGTCCACGGCCAGATCAGGCCACGCCAAGCTCGCTGAGCAGCGTCGTGACGCGCTCGCGTATGGCGTCACGGATAGGGCGAACGGCGTCGATCGACAGGCCAGCGGGATCGTCGAGCGGCCAGTCTTCATAGCGTCGGCCGGGCACAAAGGGGCATGTGTCCCCGCAGCCCATGGTCACCACTACGTCCGACGCTCCCACGGCTTCCGTTGTCAGCACACTTGGCAAGGCGTCACTGATGTCGATGCCAAGTTCCGCCATGGCCGCAACAGCCGTTGGATTGAGCGACGCGGCGGGGGCCGTGCCCGCGGAACGCACTTCTACGGCGTCGCCAGCAAGGGCGCGAACAAAGCCCGCTGCCATCTGGGATCTGCCAGCGTTGTGCACGCACACAAAAATCACCGAGGGACGGCTCATGCGTCAGCGAATTCCCACCGCGCGCTGCGCATTAACCTGGCGCACTTGGCCCGGGATGGTGAAAAGGTCAATGAGAGTGCCGATGCCAAAGATGCCAAACGTGAGCAGCCACAGCACGCCGCGGCCGATCTTGCCCATGTAGAAGTGCTGGATGCCAGCAAGCCCCACCAACGTGAACAGCATCCACACGTAGGCGACACCCGCGCGTTTGGGCGGGAGCGCCGCACCGTATTGACTAGTCATGGGACCAGCGTAGGGGTCAATCGGTGGCGGGCGCGGGATTGCGAATCCCCACGAACGAGATGACGCCTCCGGCCAGCATGAGGATCCCGGTAAACGCGGTGGCGCGGTGGAACCCATTGAGGTCAAGGTCTCCCGCCACGATGGTGCCAAGCAGGGCTACCGCTACCAGGCCGGCTATGCGCGCCACGGCATTGTTGACGGCCGACGCTATGCCCGATCTCGCTGGTTCAATCGCCCCAAGGATGGCGCTAGTGAGCGGTGCCACCGTGAGCGTGAGGCCCGCGCCAAATACCAAAATGCCTGGCAGAGCCTGCGTCCAGTAGTTGAAGTCTGCGCTGAAGGAGAGGAGTAGGAACGCGCCGACGGCCATGATGAGCGGCCCCACGGTCATGAACAGCCGCGGCCCGTACCTCCCGCCCAGCGCGCCAACGCGGGAGCTGCCCAGGATCATCAGCACGGTGATGGGCAGGCTCGCGAGGCCAGCGGCGGTGGCGCTCAGCCCCGCTCCTTGCTGGAGATACACCGTGACGATGAAGCCATTGAGCGCGAGCGCGGCGTAAATGAACCACGTGGCGCCGTTGCCCCACGCAAAGTTTCTTGCCGTGAATAGCGACAGCGGCAGGATGGGGTTGCTGATGGTCGCTTGCCTCCAGAAGAACCACACGAGCAGCAACGCGCCCGCAACGAACGAGCCCCAAATGGCGAAGTGGCTCCAGCCCAAATTGGGTTCCTCAATGAGGGCGTAGACAAGCCCGCCTAGTCCCAACGCGCACAGGGCGGCGCCAAGGATGTCGATGCGCGAATCAGGCAGCCGCGTGTCTTTGTGGGAGACGCGCATGAGCAGAACAAGCGTGATGGCGATGGGGATCACGTTGATGCCGAACGCCCACCGCCATGAGGCGTAGTCCACAAGCACTCCGCCAAGGACGGGGCCAATAACGAAGGCCACCGTGGTGGCGCCGGTCCAGGTGCCGATCGCCTTTGCCTGAGCGCGCCCACGGAACGACGACATGATGAGTGCCAGGCTCGAGGGCACCAGCAGCGCTCCCGCGAGGCCCTGCACCAAACGTGCGCCAATGAGCACCCCGCTGGTGGGGGCGAGCGCGATCACGAGCGACGCAATGCCAAACCCGATGAGGCCAATGCGGATGATGCGAATGCGGCCGTAGACGTCGCTCAGTGAGCCAGCTACCAGGATGAATGCGCCCAGGGTGATGAGGTACGCGTCTACCGCCCACTGTTGCAGGGCAATCCCGCCGCTCAGCTCGTCCGAGATTGCGGGCAACGCAACCGTGATGATGCTGCCGTCGAGGAACGCCACAAAGGACGCGAGGATCGCGATCCACAGGATGACGGGTTCGCCCTGCGGTGGGGCTGGGTCAAGACCGGGGGTTGGCTCGGGTGCCGGAGACGCCATGGGGCCACGGTACGCCGCGCCGCCGCCGCGAGGCGACCGCGCTACTTGCCTACGGGCGTGCCCGTGGCGTCGAGCACCCACCACACGCCGCCGGAGCCTTGCCCGGAGGTGTCACCTGCGGCGGCGTCACTCGCGTAGTAGTACAGCGGCCAGCCGTTGAGCGTGAGCTGCGCGGAGCCGTTGGTGCCCGTGATGCTGCCTACGTCGCCCGTCACGCCCGTGAGTTCCGGCGTGCCATTGCCTGCTGGGACCGGCGGCCACATTGCGAGGCATCCGCCTGAGCACGTGGACTCGCCCGAGCCCTGGGTGTCGCTGTCATACATGTAGACGGTCATGCCGCCGCTGTCCGTCACTATGGTGCCCAACGAGGAATCTGCGGTCATGAGGCCCACGCCTGCCGCGGCGGGAGCGCTTGTGGGCGCGGCGGTATTGCCCGTGTCGCCGTAGTCGTTGCCGCCCGTGCCCGTACCCGTGCCGGAGTCACACGCTGCTAGCGCCAAGGCGACCAATGCCACGGCGCCCAAGCCTAGATATTTACGTCCGTTCATGACCACTCCTTGGTTGAAGATGCACTTGAGGAGGACACGAGATAGCGCGCGAATTGGTTCACACGTTCGCGGAAAGAACTGATTCCCCGGCGGCATCGCGCACCTCAATGGTCGCGATGTGGTCCACCGCCGTGGCCGTGCCCGCGTTGAGCGTGACCGTCTTGCCGGGAGTCGCCGTCCACGTGGACACTTGACTCTCCACACCAGCGATATCGGTAATTACCAGGGAGTACGTGGCGTCGGTTGGGTATCCAGTGCCCGACGCTGTGGCTGGGTAGTCGCACACCATCGAGATGGAGGTGCCCCAGTTGGTCTCGGTGAGGTCAACCGAAGCAGCGAGTGGCGTCTCACCCACGGGAGCCAATGCCACGGTGACTTCCGGTGGAGTGGCGTTCGAGGTGACGACCGCTGGGATCGCAAAAGCCAGGGCAATCGCCGCCGCAATGGACGCCACCGCAACGGTGACGCGACGGCGCACCTTGTGCCGCCGCAGAGCCTCGCGCCGTTCTACCAAACTCACCAGATTGATGGGTGGGGCGTCCAGGGGACTGGACTCGGCGTCGGCCTCAATGACTGGGCGTGCGCGGGAGAGGAGGCCCGGCAGGGGAGCCAGCTCCGCGACGGCCGCGCGGCAGATGTTGCACTCGGCAAGGTGGTCCTCAAAGGCGAGACGATCCTCTAGGGTGAGTGCGCCAAGCACATAGGCGGCGTCCCACGTGTGGAACTCGGCGTGGGCGGCGTTGTCTGAACTGCTCATCGCGTGACGCCTTTCTCTTGGAGGGCAAGGCGCAGTGCGCGCAGGCCGTAGTGGAGGCGGGACTTGACCGTGCCTTCGGCGAGGCCAAGGCGGCTCGCGAGTTCTGCGGTGCTCCGGCCCTGGAAGTAGGCCTCGACAATGACGGCGCGGTGGTCCTCGGAGAGGGTCGCGAGGGCGTCGGCGATGAGGAGGGAATCGAAGATCGCGTCCGTGGCCTCACGCGTGGGCTGCTCGGGCGGGTTATCCGTGGCGGATTCGTGGCGATGATGGGCGCTGCGAGCCTCATCGATCACCAGATTGCGGGCAACCGTGAACATCCACGAGCGGGTGGACGCGGGGTCTTGATCCAAGATCCGGGGCGAGCGCCAGGCGCGGAGCAGGGTCTCCTGCACCACGTCGTCGGCCGCTGTGGCGCTGCCGGTGAGGTGCACCGCGTAGCGCCACAGCGCCGTGGCGTGGAGATCGTGAAGCTCGCGCAATACGGCGGCGCGGTCCGTTGGCACGTCGCCTCCTCTAGTACGCGGTCCTGAGGGGGTAACGAGACAGGAGCGCTAGTGGTTCAACTAGCGTAGGCGCCGCCGTGCGTTCAGGCGGAGATGCGCTCGAGTTCTGCCTTCAGTTCCTCGCTCGTGTGGGTCTCCTGATCCAGGTTGGCGTTGAGGAGAGTGAGGACGTCTGAGGCGCCCATTGCGGTGACCGGAATGATGAGCGACTGATAGGCGGAGATCTCGTAGTGCTCGTTGCCAAGTGCGGCTGCGAGCGCCACACGGTCGTGGAGGACGTCAGCGGACTTCTTCAGAAGCGATTCCGCCTGCTTGCTGATGCCTTTGGTGCTGGGTGACGGCGACGTTGCCTCCTTGAGTTCAAGCAGCGTGAAGACGCGCTTGAGGTTCTCGATCTGCTCCTTGGTCTCATCCGCGTGGTGGCGGAACATCTTCTTGATCTTCGCGGACCTAGCGGCCTTCTCGAGTGCGGCGAGAGCGGCGAGCGAGTCATCCTCCATGGTCATCGCGGTCTTGAGCTGGATGTGCAGCAATTCGGTGGGCGTTTCAAGCAATGTGGTTGCCATGGCAATACCTCCCGTTTGGGCCTTGTGAGCCGTTGTTGATACACGGCGTAAGTACCCCGGGAGGGCGGTGATTAACCGCGGGAATTTGGCATGGCTGAGCGGACGTCCGTGTGGCCAAAGTCGTTGCCCGTGAAGAGCAGCGGCTCGTCGCGGGCGATCGCGAGCGCGTAGCTGAAGCAGTCCCCAAGATTCAGGTTTGCGGCATGACCGCTACCGCGACCGAACGTCCGGTAGGCGTCGGACGCGATGCGGGCCTGGTTGGCATCGAACGGCACAATCTCGATGCCGGCGCGATCAACTACGCGTTCCGCGCGCCGGGCATCCTCCGGTGACAACCCCCTGGCAAGTACCGCAGCGAGTTCCACGCGCGTGGCCGCGGACATGGCCGCGCGTGATGCGTTGCCGAGCGCCTCGATGAGGAGTGGTGCCTCGGGTTCGTTGAGGACTATCGCGATGATTGCCGACGTATCAACGACCACTTGGTAGCCCGAGCTCGTCGTAGAGATCCTCGTTGGCCCTTCGCAGTGCCGCGCGCTCGTCATCGGTGATGCGCGCGTGGAGCTCGGCGACGCTGTCAAGGATGTCCGCGAGGCGCTCAGCGCGTGCGCGCTCCTCGTACGAGGTTTCCGTGCGCACGTCCTTGAGACGCGCCTCGATTGCCTCCTCGATGGCGCTCGTGAGGGTGGTGCCGCGCAGTTGTGCGAGTTCGCGCGCGAGGCTCACGGTGCGCTCGTTCTTGATGTTAATCGCCACGGGTAGAAGTCTACCCCTTTCGGGGTAGACGCGGTTGGTCCCCAAACGGTGAGGCACACTGTCGCTATGGAAATCCGCCCCTATCGCCCCCAAGACCGCTCTGCCTGCTACGACGTGTGCGTCAAGACCGGGCTTGGCGGCCAGGACGCCACGGGCGTCTACAGTCACGATGACCTGATCCCGGAAGTCTTCTGCGGTCCCTATCTGGACCTGGAGCCCCAGCTGGCGTTCGTGGTTGACGACGGCGAGCGGGCCGTTGGATACGTGCTTGGCGCCGCGGATACCCGCGCGTTCGTGGAGCGCTACCGAGAAGAGGTGCTGCCCGGGTTTGCCGCGCGCTTTGGCGACCTTGCCAGCGTGAGCGCCGAAGAGCGAGAAATGACGGAGCTGGGTCTGCAGCCCCAACGCATGCTTATCCCTGAGTTGGCAGAGTATCCGGCGCACCTGCACATCGATTTGTTGCCGGTGGCGCAAGGGCAGGGCCTTGGCCGACGCCTCATTGAGACGCTGCTTGATGCGCTCGCCGCGCGGGGGGTTGAGGGCGTGCACCTTGAGATGGACGCGGCAAATCATGGAGCGGGCGCCTTCTACTCGCGGCTTGGATTCAAGCTATTGGAATCCGACGATCCAGGCTCGGTGCGCTTTGGCATGCGGTTGCCGCGCGCGCAGGTATCAGCCGTATAACAACCGGGCTCAAACGGCCCTCCCAGATTGACAAGTTGGCGAGTAGGCGGTTCACTGACTGCACAGGTTAGTAAGGTTTACTAACTCGTGGATCGCAGGCTTGATGACGAGACTGGACCGTGCCCCCTACGCCCGGATCGTCACCGATGGTGTGTGACAAGTGTCGAGAGGGAGATATGGCAACGAAAAGTAACCGCGGACGCCTCGCTGTGTTCGCCGGAATCTGTGCAGTGGCCTCGCTGGCGCTGGCGGCGTGCAGCTCGTCTGGCCCCGATGCCAGCAATGGTGAAGAGAACATCACCATCCGCATCGCGATGGGAAGTTCGGGCGACGCCGTTGACAGCCAGTGGGATGCCCTGGCCGAGCGGTACCACGAGAAGTACCCCAACCGCACGCTGGAACCCGTCATCCAGGAGGATGACATCTACCAGACCACCGGACTGCCCACGCTGCTGAGCAGCCGTGAGGCGCCCGACGCCTACTTTGAGTGGTCTGGTCCCCGCATGCGCGGTCACGTCGCGGACGGCGACGGCTACGACCTCTCCACCGCCCTCAAGGGCGAGTTGTTCGCGGGCCGTTTCAACGATGGCGCGTTCACCAACATGGACGTTGACGGCAAGGGCATCTACATGGTGCCGTGGACGGGCGACGTCACGAACGTGGTCTGGTACGACAAGGCCGTGTTCGCCGAGCTTGGTCTGTCTGTGCCCACCACGTGGGACCAGTACCTCGCCGTGAACAAGGCGATCCTCGACTCCGGCAAGACCCCGCTGGTGTTTGGCAACAAGGACCAGTGGCCCGTTGGCTCGGTCGCGTCGCACCTCGTCTCGCGCGTGATTGGTGAGGACCTGTACTCGGACACGATGGACGGCAAGGCGCCGCTCAACTCCCCAGAGATGGTGGACGCGTTTGGCTACCTCGCCTCCTTGGCTCCCTACGTCAACAAGAGCGTCAACGCTCTCGCCGACGACGAGGCCAACACGCAGTTCTTCCTCCAGAAGGCTGCGTCCATCCAGATTGGCAGCTGGCTCATGGCTGACGCCGCGACGGAAGCCGATGGTCTCGACTTCGACTACTTCAACCTGCCGGCTATCCCGGCTGGCAAGGGCGACCAGAGCAGCGTGCTGGGAATCTCCACGGGCTTCATGCTCAACGCCAACTCGCCTCACGTCGAAGAGACGATTGACCTGCTCGCCATGTTGGTCGATGCGGAAAGCACCAAGGCTTGGGCTGAGGCTGGCCTTGCTCCTATGACCATCGACCCGTTCGTTGGCGTTGACGCAGACCCACGCACCGTGAGTCTCGCGGAGATGCTGAGCAGCGCAGGCACCGTGGTGGCGCCTGCCGACAGTGGGCACGACATCGAGATTGCGGCAGCGTTCTACGACGCCGCAGCCTCCGTGATCGGTGGCACGTCCACGCCACAGGAAGCACTCGATACCGCTCAGTCCCGCATGGACTCGGCGGGCTGACAGAACATCAGATTGGGTGTGGACCCGGTTCCGGCCGGGTCCACACCCCATCACTCTGAGGACACCAACCAGTGAAACCTGTTCGCGCTCGGACCCCGTACCTTCTTGTTCTTCCCGCATTCGCATTGTTTGCATTCGTTGTCCTCGGTCCCGTACTGGCCAACACCGCCCTGAGCTTTGCGGACTGGAGCGGCACCAACGCCATCAAGTTCGTTGGCTTCAGCAACTTCACGCGTGCGTTCCGCGACGACATCTACCTCATGGCGTATCGCAATACGTTCATCTACATTGCGCTCACGCTCGTGTTCGAGGTGCTCGTGGGCCTGGTGCTCGCTGGGCTCGTCACGGCGCGCGGTCGCAAGACCGGGTTCTACCGAGTCGCCTTCTTCATCCCCGTGATCTTGCCGATGCTCGTGATCGCAGTGCTGTGGAGCTTTGTCTACAGCGACGACATTGGGCTCATCAACGGCGCCTTGCGCGGAGTGGGACTCGACAGCCTCACGCGGGTGTGGTTGGGCGATCCGTCTACCGCGCTCATCGCGGTGAGCCTTGTCTCCGGCTGGATCTATGCCGGCTTCTACATGGCGATCTTCTACGCGGCCCTCACTCGAATCCCCAACCATGTGATCGAGGCCGCCACCCTAGACGGCGCTACCGAGTCGCAAATCTTCTTCCGGATCAAGGTGCCCATGATCCGCCCCATGATCGAGGTGGCGATCTTGCTGTGCGTAACCGGCGCCTTCCAGACCTTTGATCTCTTCTACGTCATGACGAACGGCGGTCCCGATCACGCCACGGAGATCGTCACCACCTATTTGGTGGAAGTGGTGTTCCGCTTCCACGACCTTGGCTACGGTGCCGCGCTTTCCACCATCATGACCGCGGTGGTTGTGACCATTGGCTTGGTGCTTGTGCGCCTACGAGGCAAGGACGGAGGCAACGGCGTTGAGTTCTAAAACCGTGGCGAATTCAAAAACCGTGGCGAACCCTGATGCAGCCCAGCGCGGCCTAGTGACCCGCTTCATAGGCAGCCGGGCGGTCTACCACACCATCATGATTGGCTTCTCGATCATCTTTGTGGTCCCCATGCTGTGGATGGTGATGTCGTCCTTCAAGACCAAGCGTGAGATCTTTGGCTCCCCCTTCTCGCTGCCTAAGTCGTTGGACTTCAGCGTGTGGACCGAGGCGTGGGAGCGCGGAAACCTGGGCCAATACGTGCTCAATAGCTTCTTCGTCACGTTCGTCTCGGTGCTGGCGATCTTGGTCTGCAGCCTCTTTGCGGCGTACGCCTTCAGCCGCTTTGAGTTCCGCTTCAAGAACGTGCTGCTTGGGTTGTTCGTGCTTGGCCTGCTGCTTCCCGTGCAGTCCTACCTCACGGCGCAGTCGCGCCTCTTTGACGCCCTCTACATCCTGGACACGCGGTGGGCGCTCATCATCCCTCATTCGGGGCTGGGGCTCGCGCTCGCGGTATTCCTCCTCAAGACGTACATGGATTCGCTTCCCAAGGAACTGTTCGAGGCCGCGCGCATGGATGGGGCCGGAGACATGCGCATCCTGTTCAGCGTGGTCACGCCGCTCATGGTGCCTGGTATCGCCACCGTTGCCATCTTCTCGGTGCTTGCCACGTGGAATGAGTTCTTGCTCTCGATCCTCTACGTGGTGGACGACAGCCTGCGCACCATCCCCGCGGGTCTGCTCGCCTTCACGGGCAAGTACTCCACCGATTACCCAACGCTCTTTGCCGCCCTCTCGATCATCACCATCCCCATGATCGCGATCTACGTGGTGTTCCACCGTCAGGTCATTGCCGGCGTCACCGAGGGCTCCGTCAAATGATCCGGGTGGGGGTGGACGGCGGTCAGTCCTCGATACGCCTGCAGGTGGCGGGCGCGGCCGATTCAGTAGTCGTGGGCGGCGTTGGCCGTCTCGAGGCGGATCCTGTTCGCCAAGTCATCGAGCGCGTTGCCGAGGCGTGGGAACAGGCAAACGGTTCCGGGGCGAGCATCGATCGCATGGTCCTTGGCCTCACCACGCTTCCTTCCAGCGCCGACGGCCGGGAAGAGTTCGCGCGTCTTCTCGCCCAGGCGGTTCCCGTGCAGGAGGTGTGGCTCGCGAGCGACGCCGTGACGGCTCACGCTGGCGCCTTTCCCGATGCCGAGGGGATCTCGCTCACGGTGGGAACCGGGGTTGCGTGCATGGGTATCAACGATGCGGGGGAGTCCGTTCGCGTTGACGGTGACGGCTTCCTCTTGGGGGACGCGGGCGGAGCGTTCTGGATTGGCGCTCGCGGCGTTGGCGCCGTGCTGCAGGAGCGTGACGGCAGGGGGCCCGCAACCGCGCTCTCCTCCGCGTGTGACGCTCGCTACGGCTATCACCGGGACCTCGCCGCGCATTTGCATTCGCTGCCGCGACCGGTTGACGAGATTGCTCACTTCGCCGTTGACGTGCAGGCAGCCGCCGTGGCGGGCGATCCCCTCGCGGCCGCGATCATCGCCGCCGCGGCGGACGAGCTCGTCAACGCCGCCGTTGCCGCCGCGGCCACGTGGCACGCGGGCCCCGCCCCAGTGGCGCTCAGCGGGCGAGTGGTTGGTGAGGGCACCGCCCTCAGGCAAGCACTCTTGCCGCGACTGCGCGAGGCGGGTCTTGAGGTCCGTGACGCCGCGGGAAGCCCGCTCGAGGGATCACTGCGCCTAGCGTCGGCCCCTGAACCTGGGCCGTACGATCACTTGATCACCTACTGGAAGCGATCTGCATGAGCGACCGGCTCGATCCCGTCACCGAGTACCTGCAAAACGCCTCGGCGCTCATTGATCGCCTGCTCGCCACGCAACTGGCGCAGATAGAGCGCGCGGGTGACCTCGTGGCCAACGCCATAGCTGCCGATGCGCTGGTGCACGTGTTCGGCTCCGGCCATTCGCACATCTTGGCGGAGGAGCTGTTCTATCGCGCCGGAGGCCTTGCCGCCGTGGATCCCATCTTGCGTGACGAACTCATGCTGCACCGCTCGGCCGTGGAATCCACGGTGCTTGAGCGCGAACCGGGACGCGGGGCTGCCATCTTCGAGTCCCTCGTTGTCTCGCCCGGCGACGTGCTTATCGTTGCCTCGAACTCCGGTGGCAACCTCGTGGCCGCGGAACTCGCGAGCGCGGCCGGTGCCGTTGGCATGCCCGTTGTGGCCATCGTGAGCCTCGAGCACGCAAGTTCGTCCGGCTCGCTGCGTGGCGGGGTCTCGACGCTCGTTGAATTGGCAGACGTGGTCATCGACAACGGCGGAGTGGCCGGAGACGCTGCCGTGTCCGTTCCCGGCGTTCCGGCACCCGTTGGCCCTACGTCAACTGTGGTTGGCGCGGCAATCGTCAATGCCATCGCCGTGC
Source organism: uncultured Demequinaceae bacterium (assembly GCA_964392875.1). GTDB lineage: Bacteria > Actinomycetota > Actinomycetes > Actinomycetales > Demequinaceae > Demequina. The sequence continues at coordinate 4,144 of CAYMRO010000010.1, read as the reverse complement.
GCGCGGTGTCGCAGGCCGTTGCCGCGGGTCACGCGCCCGGAGTCTTCTCCTCGAGCAACATGGCAGGCGGGGACGCCAACAACCGCGAGCTGCTGGGGCGCTACCAAGGCAGGGTGCGGTCGCTGTGAGCCCGTTTAGCGTTGGCGGCGTGATCGAGGGCTTCTACGGCCGCCCATGGACGCACGCCCAGCGCCTAGACATGATCCGGTTTGTGGCCCAGGTGGGGCTTGGTACCTACGTGTACTCGCCCAAGGACGATCCGTTCACGCGCAGGCAATGGCGAGAGCCCTATCCACCGGCTGAGCGCGCCGCGCTCGCGGAGTTGGTTGCCGAGGCGCGCTCCCACGGCGTGAGCGTGAGTTTTGCGCTGTCCCCGGGGCTGTCCATGCGGTACTCGGACGCCCGAGACATGGACGCGATTCTGGCCAAGCTGGAATCGGTGGCGGAACTTGGGGTGACGAGCTTTGCCCTGTTCCTGGACGACATTCCCGAGGAGCTGCGCCACGCCCCAGACAGGGCCGCGTTCGGTTCGCTTGTTGAGGCGCAGATTGCCGTGGTCAACGCGGCGGCTTCGCGTCTTGCACGGGCCGTCACCGTTGACGACTTCTCCGTGTGCCCCACGCTGTATTGGGGGCGCGGCTCCGAGCCGTACATCGCCCAGCTTGGCCGCGGCCTGAACGAGGGCATTCGCCTGTACTGGACGGGCCGCGCCATCTGCTCGCCAGAACTCGACGTTCGCGATGCCGCCGTATTCCACGAGTCCACGGGCCGCAAGCCGCTGTATTGGGACAACTTTCCCGTCAACGACGTTGCGATGACCGGAGAGCTCCATATTGGCCCGTACCAGGGCAGGGACCGCAATCTTGGCGATCATGCGGATGGCATTGTCGCCAACGCCATGCCGCTCGCGGAGGCGTCCAAGATAGCGCTGGCCTCCATCGCCGACTACGTGCGCGAACCCCACACTTTTGATCCGGAGGCGAGCTGGGAGGCGGCGCTCGAGCGCATCGCTGGCCCGCGAGACGCCGCCGCGCTGCGCGAATTTGCCGACGCGTGCCGCGGATCTGCCCTGTGCATGGATGACGCCCCTCGCCTTGCCGCGCAGATGAATCGCTTTGCCTTTGACTACGAATACGGCAATAGGGCCGACGCTATTTTCCAGTTCCGCTCCTACGTCACCCAGTTGCTTCACACCACCGCCGTGCTTTTAGCGCCCCAGAACGAGGCGCTTGGGAGCGAGATCGCGCCTTGGGTTGCCTACTACAGGGACTGCCTCGCGGCCGTGTTGAGGGCCGTGGACGCGCTCCCCACCAACGGAACCGGCACCCCGCCTGCCCTGGCTCCGGGAGACCGGCCGGCGGCGCTTGCGGACCTCGAGTCGCTGCGTTCGGCACGCCTTCGCGTGTTCGGCGACCTCGTGGACATGTTCCTCTCGGACCTCGGTGGAGAATTTAACTAAGGCACGGTTTTAACTAAGGCACGGTTTTAACTAACGCACAGTTCAGCTAGTCACTTCTACGCGAGTGCCGCTGCGCCAGGAACGCGTGACTGCATCCAGCACGCGAGACCCGGCAACGGCATCGGCCGCATCGAATCGCAACTGGTGCTCACCGCGGACTGCCCCACTGAAGTGCTCTGCCTGGCTCGTGTAATGGTTCACGCGCGGCACCTCAATGACTTCGGTGACGCCGTCCACGGTGATGATGAAGTCGCCGTCGTCAGGGCCGCACAGGAAGGCGTGCGGCACGCTGAGCCGCCCGCGAGAGCCCGTGATCTCGATGGTGTCCTGATCCGTGCTCCACATGCCAACCTGCGCGGTGGAAGACACCCCAAGCGGAAACTCCATCAGCATCGAGGTGCTCATGTCGATGTCGCCGTGCAACGCTGAGGTTGCCGCGTGCGCCGTCACGGCGTCCGGCTCGCAGCCCAGCAGGTGACGCGTCACGTGAATGGCGTAGCAGCCAACGTCGTAGGTGGCGCCGGAGCCGGGAGCGCCCTGGAAGCCGGAATGTCCAAGCTCGGCGGAGGCGTCAAAGGTGAAAACCGTGTGGATGGCGCGCACGTCACCTATGCGGCCTTGCGCAAGCGCCTGGGCAATCATCGCGAAGCGCGGGTGCTGCGCGTACATGAACGCCTCGCCAAGCAGCACGTTGTGCGCGGCGGCGGTTGCCGCCATCTCACGCGCCTCCGCCTCCGTGACCGCCATGGGCTTCTCGCACAGCACGTGCTTGCCGGCTGCGGCCGCGCGCATGGCCCACTCGGCGTGTTGCGCGTTGGGCGTGGGGAGGTAGACGGCTTCGATGCTGGGATCAGCCAGTAGCGCGCGGTAGCCGTCAAAAGCCTTGATCCCGTAGCGAACGGCGGCCTCCTCCGCGCGGGCAAGGTTGCGGCTCGCAATGCCAACGAGTTCCACGGACTCACTCGCAAGCATCGCGGGGATGACGGCCTCCGTGATCCCCGCCACTCCAAGGACCCCCCAGCGCACGGGCGCGCTCACGGTGTCACCGCGGCCGTGTCGAGAGCGGACCAGTCAAAGAGCACGCCCATGTAAGAGCTCCTGTCGGTAGTTAGAGCCGCATACAGCTGGGGAGCGTCACGAGGCGAGAAGGTGTGGCTGATGAGCCCGTCAAGGTTCATGCGGCCGTCGCTCACGTAGTCGAAGAACAGTGCGGTCATCTGGGCACTGGTCCAGGGGTCGAGCGCGGTTGCCTGTGCGGCCGCGGTGCCCGCGTGCACGCCGATGATGGAAATGGAATCGGCGACGATGCGCGGGCCCAGGTGCTGGCGCGATGGTTGTGGGCTGTCGCCCAGCAGGATGAGGCGGCCCAAGGGCCTCAAGAGAGTGGACGCGGCGGCGAACGCCGCGGGGTGGCCCGTGATATCGAAGACGGCATCGAGCATGCGGCCTCCGGTGGCCGCAAGGAGTGCTGGTGTCGCATCGCCCGCGGTGGCCGCGATGGTCGCGGTTGCCCCGCCTTGCTGGGCGAGCTCTAGGCGCGCGGGATCGGGGTCTATCGCCACGATGTGCCGCGCTCCGGCGAGCCGCAAATACCGGACCACGAGCTGACCCAGCAGGCCAAGTCCAACAACGCCAACGGTCTCGCCCAGCTCCAGCTGCGCGCGGCGCACGCCCAATTGGGTGGTGACCGCAAGCGATGCCCAACAGGCATCGGCGTCCCGAATGCTGTTGGGCACCGCCACCGCCAAGGTGCTGTCCACCGTGACGTACTGGGCATGCGACGTGGGAAGGGAAACGCGGTCACCCACGCGAAGGTTTGTCACCCCCTCAGTAACGGTGACCACCTCCGCCGTCATCGAATACCCAGGCTTAAAGGGGAAGTGCACCCACTCTTCCCAAAACGTGCCGGCGTCGAAGGTGCCGGCGAGGCAAAAGGTCTCGGTGCCCGTGCTGACGAGCGAGGTGAGTGCGCGGCACGTGATTTGACCAGGGCCGGGCGGCGCAACATCGGTCTCCACGAGGTCAACGACGCCAGGGGAGGGGAACACTACATCGAGCGAGCGCATTACGGCTTTGCCGCATCCGCGATTTGGCGCTCGGCGCTCGCGAGCAGGCGGACTATGTCGCGACCAAACTCCACCCCGTAGGGGTGATCGCTCCGGCCGCTCGCCGCGAGTTCGCCAAGCTCGTTGAGCGCAACGGTGAGTGCCGCAAGCGAATCGACGTCGTCAACGGGAACCGCAAACTTGCCCTGCTCTCCCCAGAGCGTGGTGGAGAAGCCGTCGGCAGCGTCGGGCGCGCGAAGTGTCAATGAGACGGTGCTGCTGGCGCCGGAGGCGTGGGTGAGGACCAGGTGGCGCAGGTCCGCCGCTCCCGCGTGGGCCGCAACCTCCACGATGGGGCCAACCGTGGTCCACAGCACCGAGAGCGCGTGCGGGCCAAGGTCCCACAGCCCGCCGTGAACGTGCCGCCAGGGCGTGTTGAAGGGGTTCTCGTCGTTGAGGGCCGATCCCAGCCAGAGGCCCGTTCCGCCTAGTAGCGCGGGGGCCTCGGCGGCCGCCGCGATGAGGGCTCGCACTCGGGGGTCGTAGAGGATCGCGAAGAACACCGCAGTGGCGGCACCGCTGCGCTCAGCCGCCTCCACGAGCGCGCCAGCCTGGGAAGCGTCAAGGCTGATGGGCTTCC
>CAYMRO010000009.1:0-20347 GCA_964392875.1 uncultured Demequinaceae bacterium | reverse complement strand
GCTCCTGGAGCGGCGCAAGGCCAAGCGACTCCGCCTCCACCACCTTTCCAGTAGCGGGATCGAGCGTCACAAAATACGACTCCAGTTGACCGGCCGTGCACGTGGCAAGCACGTGGTCCTCAAAGCGCGCGTCCGCACCAATGCACGCCTTGTACTCGGAAACCGCGAGCGCCTTGCCCGTCTGTGGGTCAATGACTACGGCGCCGCCCACTGGCGCGGTGTCGCACCACTGCGTGAGGTCAAGGGCATCGACCTCGAACGTGCACGGGTCCGCCACCGACGCCTCGCCAGAGTCGAGGTCCAAGATGGCTATACGAGTGGCAACATCCGGGACGCTGCTCGACAACTCAAAAACCGCGCGGTCCAAATCCGGGGCTATCTCCACGAACGTGACCGCTGGCCACCCGTCAATGCTCGAGCCCAAGGCGTCAGTGAGATTGTCGTAGGAAAGACGTGCCTGCAACTTCCCCGTCCCGTCCACCACCGCCACGCTGTAGCGCGGCGCGTACAGCCCGGGGTTGGGCAGTTCCTCCCACAGAGTGAGCACAACGTCGTCGGCACCCACCGCCGCCAACGCGTCGATCGCCTGCTTCCCTCCCGCTGGCATCGCGGTCTCGCGTGCACTTCCTGCACCAAGCAAGCCATACGTCGCGGCCGCGATCACCACCCCGGCCGCAACGCAACCGGCGGCCGCGAGCAGTCCCCGGCCACGGCGTCGGCTCCTCACGGCGGCTGTTGCCTCGGCGAGCCCCACGCTGGCGTCACGCGCACCTTCCCACTCGCGAGCGCGCTCGGCGGCACGGTCCTTCAACGCGGTCTGGAATGGCGAACTCATGATTGGCCCCCCTTGCTGTGGGCGGGTTTGATGTGGCCCGTCATGGGTACCGCTGGCTCGTCATCCGGATCCGGGAGCATGAGATCGGCGCCGTAGGTGGCGGCGAGTTGCGCGTGCGCCTCGTGCAGGTAGCGCTTCACCGTGCCTGGTGCGAGTCCCATGCGATCCGCGACCTGCGGGACCGTGAGGTCGTCCACGTAGCGCAACACAATGGCCGCACGTAGCTGACCACTCAAGTCCGCGAGCGCACGGTCCAGGTCGCCGGACGGCTGGGATGTTTCCGCCTGGCCCAACACGGCAAGGCGGGGTGCGGCGGCGCGAAAGCGCTCATCGCGTCGCACCCTGTCGATGAACACGGACATGATGGCGAGCCGCACGTACGCGTCCGCCTTGTTGACGTGCGTAAAGGCTCGCCCGCGGGAGAACGCCTTGATAATCGCGTCTTGCACAACGTCCTCGGCGGAAGCGACGTCACCCGTCAGCAGCGAGGCATAGCCAACGAGCGCGGCGCGACGCGTCCGCATGAGCTCTTCGAGCACGGCCGGCCACGCGCCCACGCCTCACCCCTCTCACGATCGCATCTGCGGAACTAACGACCGGAAGGCCCACTTTCGTTGTGCCCGGCCACAATTGCCTCCACCACCTCAATACCGCGTGGCTTGCGTCGCAGCGCCATGCGCAGCTCCGCTACGGATTCAGCGCGCGAGTAGCCCGCCCCGTACGCGGCACACAGCGGCGCAATCTGCACGTCATGCGGCGTTGTGAAGACCCGTTTGAGGTGGGCTTGGGCCGCCTCGGAATGCTCCAGGGACGAGAAGATGGTGCCGCCGCCGTCATTGACCACCACGATGCGCACGTGGGGCCGCTCCTCGAGCGGTCCCACGAGCAGGCCGCCAACGTCGTGCAGGAACGTGACATCCCCCATGAGCGCCTCAACGGGCCGTCGCGCGCCGAGCGCAACCCCCACGGCAGTGGAGACGGTCCCGTCGATGCCGGAGAGCCCGCGGTTGGCGAGAAGCTGTGGTGCGCGGCCAACGGGCCACGAGGGAGCCACACGGTCGATAGCGCGGATGGGGCCGCTTGAGCCAACCACCGCGAGCCCGTCCGCCCCCAGCGCGGTGAGCCACTGCGCGGCGACCGTGTGCGCGTTCCATTCGTTGGCAACCGTGTTGCCCTGCGCCAGCTCGAGCCACAGCGCCACCCATCCTTGGTCCGGAGCTTCCTGGGGCCGGTCCAGCCAAGCGCGCGGGACGCGCGCGTGCACTTGGGCGGCATGCTGCGGCGCCTCTCGCCAGCGCGCGCCATGGGCCGCCACATACAACAACGATGCCGAGCTGATGAGGTCTTGAATCCCGCGCGTGAGTGTGGGTCGCCCAATGACCACCACGAGTTCCGCGGATTCCGCGAGCGCGCGCCCCTTGGAGGCCGCCAGGACGCTCACGTATTCCGCCACGCAGTTGTCGCCCGTGCGCGCACCCGAGGTTGGCTCAGCGAAGAGCGGCCAGCCGTGGGCCTCGGCCACGATGCGCGCGGCATCCCCGGCGCCGTCGCCAGCCACCACCACGCCGCGCGCCACATTGGGCAACGGCTCACCAAACACGTCTGCCGCGAGTCCCACCGCGATGGACCCCGAGAACAGCGGCTCCACGCGCGGCGCGTCGGGCCACGGGCCGCCGTCCGGCCCCAGCGGCTCGCGGAACTCCACATTCAGATGCACGGGACCGGGCGCCGACTGGGCCTCTTCGCTCGACGCGTCACCAGTTGACAGCGCGGCCGCCCTCGATGCCAGGCGCGTTGCGCGCCCGGGCGGTTCGTCGTGGGCGGCCGCCGCGATATCGGCAGACCAGCGCACAAAGGTGCCAAAAATCCCCACTTGGTCGGTGGCCTGGTTGGCGCCAACTCCGCGCAACTCGCGCGGACGGTCCGCCGTGATGAAGATGAGTGGCACGCCAGCGTGATGCGCCTCCATCACCGCGGGCATGAGGTTGCCAACAGCGGTACCTGAAGTGGTCAGTACGGCCACCGGCCGGGGCGTGCCAACCGCTGCCAGTCCGCGCGCGATGCCAAGTGCCAAAAACGCCGCCGAGCGCTCGTCAATCCTCACGTGCAAGGTCACCTTTGGCGCACCATCGGCGCCCGACGCTGCCTCAACTATCGCGTGCGCCACCGGTCCGGAGCGCGAGCCCGGGCACAGCACAAAATCCTCCACGCCGTGCACGGCCAATGCGGCGACCAGTTCGCGAGCGAACGCTGCCGCCGGTTGGCTCATACGGTCACGTCCAATGTGCGGGCACGCAGCACGCCGTCAATAGGTACTAGCGGCTCGCTCACGGTGTCCGTGGCGAGTAGCAGGCTCGTGCCGAGCCCGCATGCGTAGGGAAGTTCGGGCAAGGCGCGCGCTAGTGCGAGGCCCGCGGCAAGGCCAACGGAGGATTCCATCGCACTCGACACCACCACTGGCAGCCCCGAGCGCTCGGCAATGTTGAGGCATGCCCTGACGCCACCCAGCGGAGCCACCTTGAGCACAATGATGTCGGCAGCATCCGCGGCCACCACGGCGTCCGCGTCGCCAGGCAGGCGCACCGACTCGTCTGCAGCAACGGGCGTATCGACTCGCCTGCGCAATGCCGCGAGATCGTGCACCGTGGCGCACGGCTGCTCCACATACTCCAGCCCCTCAAGCCCACCGCGCCTGGCAGCCAACTCCAGTTCGGTCAGGGCCCGCACGGCATCGTCTACGTCCCACGCCCCGTTTGCGTCCACGCGAATCTTGCCGCCGGGGCCAAGCGCACCGGCCACAGCCTCAACACGCGCCGCATCTTGGAGGGTGGAGCCGTAGCCGCCCACCTTCACCTTTGCCGTGCGGCAACCGGAGTCGATGGTCATCTGCGCGGCCTGTGCAGGAGGGATCTCCGGGATGATCACATTGACGGCAACCTCATCGCGGACGGGGTCCGGCCACTCGCCCCTTGCGGCCTCCATCGCGGCCGCCCACCAGCGCGATGCCCTGCGCGGCGTGTAGTCCGCAAAAGGCGAGTATTCGCCCCAGTAGTCCACGCCGTTGGCCCCACGCGTGTGAAGAAGCACGCCAGAACGTTGCGTCACACCGCGGAATTGCGTGTGGAGCTCCACGCTGAACGGCCGGAAGTCCATACGCATAACCTATCCGTTGGGCGAGGGTCGATAGGCTCGCCTTATGAGCGACGTCCCCACGCAGGTCAGTGACCTGATGGATCCCACCCAGTGGCGGGCAATTGATGGATACCCCAACGCTGACGTCACGTACCACCGTTGGGTTACGCGATCTGGGGGTGAGGAACGCGACCTTCCGGCGGTGCGGATTGCCTTCAATCGCCCAGAAGTGCGCAACGCCTTCCGGCCGCAGACGGTGGACGAGTTGTATAGGGCACTCGACCACGCGCGCCAGAGCGCTGACGTGGCCGCGATCATCATCACTGGGAACGGCCCCGCTGCCGACGGCGTGCACGCGTTCTGCTCCGGCGGTGACCAGCGGATTCGTGGCCGGGACGGGTACCTCTACGAAGGTTCGGCTGCCGAGCCGCCCGCGCACGGGGGAAGACTCCACATCTTGGAAGTGCAGCGCCTCATGCGCACGTCGCCAAAGGTGACGATCGCGGCCGTCAACGGCTGGGCGGCCGGCGGGGGGCACTCGCTGCACGTGGTTGCGGACCTCTCCTTGGCGAGCAAAGAGCACGCGAGGTTTAAGCAGACTGATGCCAACGTCGGCTCTTTTGACGCGGGCTATGGCAGCGCACTGCTCGCGCGCCAGGTTGGCGACAAGCGCGCGCGGGAGATTTTCTTCTTGGCTCGCGAGTACTCAGCCGAGGACGCCGAGCGCTGGGGCGCGGTCAACGAGGCCGTGCCGCACGCGTCGCTCGAGGCCCGCGCGCTGGAGTACGCCGCGCTCATTGCCACCAAGTCCCCGCAGGCAATCCGCATGCTCAAATTTGGGTTCAACTTGGCGGACGATGGCCTGGCCGGGCAGCAAGTGTTTGCGGGCGAGGCCACGCGGCTCGCGTACATGACGGAAGAGGCGCAAGAGGGGCGCGATGCGTTCCTCGAGCGGCGCGATCCAGACTGGACGGCGTTCCCCTACGCGTTCTAAGCGCGCTACTTGAAGGTCACCTTGGTGCTGAACTCACCGTTCGTGGGCACCAGTTCCCACCACGACTGACCTGGCGCAAGCACCACTTCCACGCCATCCGCGTCCTTGACAACGAACGGCTTGAACTGGCTCTTCTTTGACCACGTCACGGGAATGTACTTGCCGCCCGTGGCGACAAAGCCCTTGCCCGTTTTGCCCGCCACGAGCGTCTCCGGCACCGACATGCCAACCGGTGTGGCGCCCGTCTCGCGCACGGTCACATACAGAATCACGATGTTGGTTGCCGACAGCTGCTTGCCGCTCGCCGTCTTGTGCGGCGCGGAACCCTCGTAGCGCATCCACAGCGACGTGTCAGCTTTCCAATCCCAGTGCGGGTGCGAGTACGGCGAGAACTTCAAGTCGATGGTCTTCACGTCTTTGCCCGCGATTGCGGCGGTGGCGCCGCTTGCGGGATACGCGAAGTCCCACTGGGTGGCAGGAGCAGTGGCGCCTTTGGACTGCTTCTGGAAGTCAGCGAGATGACCGTGCAGGTTGTGCGGCGAACTCTTGTCATGCGTGCGGAAGAAGCCATAGGAGCCCACGTCTTGCGCAATGAGCGTGATGCCTGAGCTCGCAGCTTGCGTGATGAACCGTCGCTGTGCGCCAGAGAAGACCAACGGCCCCTCGAACTGGCCCATGATGTTGCGATCCATAGGCCGCATGGACCGGATGGGGCCGATGTCATCCGGGTAGTTGCTTTGGAACAGCGCAACGAGACGAGAGATCCCGTACTCCACGTTTTCCTCGAACACCACGTCTGCGAACTCCAGATTGGTCTGCGGCCGCGCGGCTTCGGTGTTCTCGATCTTCACGGAAATGACGGGCCGGGTGAGTTCCTTTTCTGACGCAGCGGTGGCGTCGAGGCCCGTGAGCGGAAACACTACGGCCGGCTTGGGATCGGTTGGCGGGGTAGGCGCTGGCTCGCGCGTCACTGCGGGCGCGGATGCCTGCACCGTCGTGTTGGGCTCCACGATGTCTGCGGGGGCGCATGCCCCCAAAATGAGTACAACTGCGGTCATTAGCGTTGTCGCACCCACCGCGCGCAGCCTCATCATGTGGCGCAGTCTACGTGGCGCCCTACGCTTGACCCATGCAGCACGCCCGCCTTGCCGAGAATCCGCGGGCGGCCATCGCCGCGGTACTTTCCCACGACGTGCCGGGCCTCGCGGTTGATACTTCCGGCTCGTCGGGCACGCCTCGCGAAGTGCTCATTGGGCCCCACGCCCTGCTTGCCTCCGCGCGCGCCACCACCTCTCGTTTGGGTGGCCCGGGCGCGTGGCTGCTCGCAATCCCCGCCTCACGAATCGGTGGCGGACTGGTCATTGCCAGGGCGAGCCTTGACCGCATGCCGCTCGTGGAGATTCGCGGAGGCCACTTCAGTGCGGAGAGCTTCGCGGCCGCGGCTACGGATTTGGCACGGGCCCACGGAGGGCGCCGGTACACCTCGCTGGTACCCACGCAAGTGGTGCGGCTCGCCGCGAGCGATGAGGGGCGTGCGGCTCTCGCGACTTTTGACGCGGTGCTCGTTGGCGGCGCGGCTCTGCCGGATCTTGGCGTGGACGCAAACCTCATCTCCACGTACGGCGCCACCGAGACGTGCGGGGGCTGCGTCTACAACGGGATTCCACTCGAGGGGGTCGAGGTAGACGTGGACGCCCACGGCCGGGTGCGCATTGCGGGCGCCACCCTCGCGGACGGCTACGCGGATGGCGACCACTCCCTCTTCATCACCGACGGCGATGGCAAGCGCTGGTTCCTCACGCCTGACTCGGGCACGTGGGACGGCGAGCGCCTCACCATCGCGGGGCGCATCGACGACGTCATCATCACGGGCGGCCTCAAGGCGCACCCGGCGCGCGTCGAGAGTGCGCTCGAGGCCCTTCCTAACATCGCGGAGGCAGGGGTCGTCGGTATCCCCGATCCCGAGTGGGGCCAAAAGGTGACGGCGTGGGTGGTGCCAACTGGGGCGTCGGGCAACCTGCCCAACTTGGGCCACGTGCGGGCCGCGCTCGCCGCGCGCCTGGAACCGCACGAACTTCCACGCGAACTGAGCGTGATCGCGCACCTGCCGCGCACCCCGGGTGGCAAGATTGACCGACGCGCGCTGCGAGCGCTCGCGCGGGGCGAGGAGTAAATACGTGGCAACGTCGATCGACGAATGGGTAGCGGGCGCACGCCCACGAACGCTGTGGACCGCGATCACCCCCGTGCTGGTGGGAACCGCCGCGGCGAACGCAGTTGGCAGCTCGGACTTCCTGCTATCGGTGCTTGCGCTGGGCGTGAGCCTCGCGCTCCAGGTGGGTGTGAACTTTGCCAACGACTACTCCGACGGCGTGCGTGGCACCGATGTTGACCGCATAGGGCCGGACCGGCTCGTGGCCACAGGCAGGGCCACACCGTCTGCCGTGAAGACGGCGGCGTTTGGAAGTTTTGCGGTGGCTGCTGTGCTGGGCCTCATCCTGGTGGCGCTCAGTGGGTTCTGGTGGCTGCTTGGCGTTGGCATCGTGGCGATAGTGGCGGCCTGGTACTACACGGGCTCCGCCAAGCCCTACGGCTATGCGGGGTGGGGCGAGGTCAGCGTCTTCATCTTCTTTGGCCCCGTCGCCACGCTTGGCACCATGTACACCCAGGCCGGCACGGTGACATGGTGGGCGGTACTCGCGTCCATTTCGCTGGGGCTGTTCGCCGTGGCGATGCTGCTGGTCAACAACATTCGGGACATCGAGACGGACACTGCCGCCGGGAAGCGCACGCTCGCGGTGCGGGTGGGCGACTTCCGCGCACGCCAGTTGTACTCGGCGGCCATCACCATGCCGCTGCTGATCTCGGTATTCATCGCATTCGAGCAGCCGTGGGTGCTCATCACCCTGTTGCTGATTCTGCCGTCACTGCTGCTCGTGATGGGGATGCGCCTGCGGGTGGGCTCCACGCTCGCGCCCATGTTCCTTGGGACCAGCGCGCTGGGCTTCTTCTACGGCGTGCTGCTCGCGGTGGGCATAGCGCTCTAGGCGCCCTGCCCCGCCCGGTCGCCGGGCTCGTCGCGGTCCGGCGTGGATGTGAAAGCGCCGCCAATCTCCGCGTCTTCCTCGGCGTCGGCCTCACGAATGGACTTCTCCGAACGCGTCATCCACGCATCCATCTGCGCGGCGGCATCACGGCGCATGCCCGGCAACGCCAAGTAGCTCACGAGCCAGCCCAGGATGAACGCGGCGAGCAGCGCTATCAGGTCTTGCCACTTGACCGCCCACCACAAAATTGCGGCGATTGCCAGGAATATCCCTAGCCGCGCAGCCCAGTACGTCACAACTCTCATAGGCACGAGCCTAACCGCCGATACAGTGTGCCCATGAGGTACCTACTGCTCTTGCTGGCTTACGCGGGGTTGGTCTCGTACTGCCTCACCGATCTTTCCAACCACGCGGAGCGCGAGCCGTTCGGAATGCACCGAGCGCTGTGGGTCATTTTCATCGTGTTCGTGCCGTACGTTGGCGCGATCTTCTGGCTCGTGGCGCGCTCACGCGGCCGACGCTCGGGCGGGTCACGCGCACTTGGCCCCGATGACGATCCCGACTACTTGCGCTACCTGCGTGACCAGAAGCGAGACCAGGGCGGCAAGTAGCGGCCCGACGCTGTGGCGAGTCGACCTAGGACGTTGGACTTAGAACGCTTGAGTCAGAGTGTCAGCGAGGTACGTCGATGAGCTTCAGTTCAGCGGAGGCAACAGCGGGCGTGGCGGATAGTTCGCCGCACGGTCGACGAGCAAGGCTCACGTTGTTATCGATGCGTTTCGTCCACTCACGACAGAGCGACGAATCCGTCGACTCCAAGGCCAAACATTGCGAAGCCTGCAAATATCACCAGATCGGTCGAAAAGTGAGCCACAACAGCAGATGCAAATCCCCAGCGCCATCTCATAATCGAAATCAGCAATGAAAATGCACCCGCCAGCAACATTCCGGTTAGACCACCCGGTATTCCGTGCAGGTGCGCGATACTGAACGAAAGCGTCTGTATTGCCATCAGCGCGGGCCGCGCAAGTGCGACATTCGAGCTCCACCACGCCCGTCTCCAAAGCAACTCCTCTCCGACTGAGTTGAAGCCCGCTACGACTAAAACGCCCAGAACGATGATGCCCGGACGCAAATAGGGGGCCGGTAGCAGCAACTCCGTGCCCGTCCAATGCGGAGCAACCGTGGCGATAGTGACCACGCCGCTCACAAGGCCGAAGGTCAACGCAACGAGCGTCCTTCGCCGCGAGAGGTGGCGGCGGACGCCGCGTGAATGCGATCTCGACAAAAGCGCCCAAATAGCCCACGCGCCGAACGCAGGTAGCGGCCATGGGGTAAACGCGCCAAGAACACCAAGTGCGAGGACACTCGGGCCGACGTTTCGCCCGCCGCACAACGCGAGCAGGGCGCTCGCGATAAAACGCACAGCGAGCGGAATATCGAGCGCGACGAGCAAGCTGCCGCCGACGATCGAGAACCCAGGTCGCCAAACCCCATGAAATGCTGGACCCTTCAAGAAGGTCACTATTCGCGTCTCTCCAGACCACCCAGCCGACCGAGAGCGACCTCAAGACCGTCGCGGGCTTCCCAGAAAAGTTCGCCGTCCGGATTAGTGGCCGCGAATAGGGGGATTGCCTTGCCCTCCCGATCCATCACGACTGGCCACTCACGCCGCGTTGCGCCAATCACGTCGTCTTGCACCTCGCCTATCGTTTGCACAAGGCTTGATGGGGAGGAGTCGGAGACAAAGAAGAAGTGGCCCCCAAATCTAACGAGCAGGCCGCTCTGGTCGAACCCCATCGCATCCCTCGGAGAAATTGGGGCACCGTAGCCACAAGAATTTCGGAAATCGAATACCCCAAATTCAATGTCTACGTCCGCGTCGCGAACGGTCGCCAGATCCTCGGAGAGTCGCTCAACGAAATCACCAAGATGTGCCTGCTGCAAAGTGTATTCTCGTCCTTCTTCATCACCACGCGCAAAGCATGAGGTCACGCCAAGCGACACTGTATATTGTAGACCAGGGCTAGGTCCTTGCCCTTATAAACATTTCCAGAAACCAGGACGAGCTGACCCGAATGCCCGAGAATGTTCGTTCTGTTAATGGAGCCATGAGGTGCGTAGGTCTGATTCTTCTTTTCGTCCACCTTGACGCTGTTCACATATACTTTGACGTTGTACGCCGTGCCCACGTACGCTGGTTTCGGGTATATTCCCCACTGCACCGCCTGGCCCACGCCGCTCTGCTGGATTGTGAAACTCCCGTATGTCGACGGGATAGTGTAATACGGCGAGCAAGATTTTATGGGTGCTGAAACTTCGACAGAAGCGCATCCAGTCAAAAGTGCTAGGACCAGCGCAAATCCAACAAACCTAACTTTGTTTCTTCGCATAACTCCCCCTGCGTAGTTTGGGCTTGCCCCCGAGGCAGACCTCATTGTGACTGTAGTCCAAGCCCCCGGCTGCGACAAGGGACAGCATCTAGAATCTGCCCACTGGCGCCGTTGCTTCGGGGTGGGATGCATTTCGTGTCCTTCACATCACAGGGCGGCGATGGAGTCTTTGGAGTGGGACGCTGAACCAACCCTGGTAACACGGGGCCTCAGGCGGCATGAGAACTCCGGAAAGCCGGCTCGACTATCTATCCGATGTACAGCTCCCGCATGACCCGCTCACCAACCACGTTGACGTCAAACGTCTCCACGAGCACCTGCTGCTCTGCGTGAATCTCCGCTCGCAGGGCGGCATCCGTCAGAAGCCGTTCCAGGATCGCAGCAAACGCGGACGTGTCTTTGGCGTCCACCGATACCTCGGCCCGGTCGCCAATCACTGCGAGGTAGCCGGGATTGGCCCCGGCGAGCACCACGCCAGCCCCCGCTGCCATCGCTTCGATCAGCACAATGCCAAAGCTCTCTCCACCAAGCGCGGGGAACACGGCAACGTCGCAGTCGGCCAAGAACTGGGGCTTGTCCTCCTCGGTCACGAAGCCAGCAAAGGTCACCAGTTCACCAAGGCCGTGCTCGTCAACGGCCTTCTGGACGTCCTCCAGCAGCGGTCCACGGCCGCCAATGCGCACGTCGAGCGCGTCGAGCAGCTCCCCTGGCAGCAGCGCCAATGCCGCGAGCAGTTCGAGCACTCCCTTGCGCTCAACGAGCCGCCCAAGGAAGCCAACAACGAGTTTGTCCCCAGCCGCGCGCGCGGGCCGCGGAGCCCGCACAGCCGCGCGGAAAGCAGCAACGTCCACGGCGGCGGGAAGCACCACGCTCTCGAGCCCCATCGACTCCCGCGCAAATTCAGCTGCGGGCGCCGTCAGCGCCGCGAAGGCATCGAACTTGCGCAGGTTGCGGCGCAGCAGCAGCCCAAGCCCCCTCGTCGCCACGGCGCTTACTCGACTGTCCGGCAGGATCACGAAGGTTGCCACAATGCGCACTGACCTCGCCTGCAGCTTGCGCGCCTCCTCCACCACGCGGCCCGCAAAGAACGGCGAGTGCGGGGTCTGCACGTGGATCACGTCGAACATCTCGCGCTCAAGCAGTTCCCTAATCGCGCGCCGCGACGCCGGCAGCGGCGTCTTAAGCGAGTTCCCGTTGAAGGACACCGCGGCGTTGCGCGCAAGCGAGTGGACATGCGGGTCGGTGGACTCGGAGACGGAGCAGATGATGTGCACTTCATGCCCAACGCGAGTCAAATACGACTCGAGCGAGCGGACGTACTGTTGCACGCCGTCGGGCCTATCAATGCTGTCATCCAGCACCAGCGCAACCTTCAACGCTACTTACCCTGCGCGTAGGTGTGGAGGCCCTGGAACACAAAGTTGACGAGCGTGAAGTTCACCAGCAGCGCGCCAAAGCCCACCAGCGCCAAGTACGCGGATTTGCGCCCCGCCCAGCCTTGCGTGGTGCGCGCGTGCAGATACGCGGCGTAGAACACCCAGATGATGAAGCTCCACACTTCCTTGGGATCCCAGCCCCAGTAGCGGCCCCACGCGTGCTCGGCCCAGATGGCGCCCGCCATGACCGTGAAGGTCCAAAGCACAAAGCCCACGGCGATGAGGCGGAACGCGAGCGCCTCCAAGACGTCCGGGCGCGGAACGGCCTCCATGAACTTGAGCCCGCGGCCCCGCGCCCAAGCCGTTCGAGGAGTTCCGGAGTCGCGGTAGTCCTTGATGAGTTGCAGGGCCGTGACGATGAACGCCACCGCAAAGATGCCCGAGCAGATGGTCGCGATCGACACGTGGATGATGAGCCACATCGACTGCAGCGCGGGCGGCAGTGACTCCGCGGCGCCGTACAGGACCGTGAGCCCCAAGCCCATCGCGATGGTCGCCATCCCTGTGACGCCAGCGCCAAGGAACGTGACGTCTCGCTTGCGCTGCACCAACAGGAACACGCCAACCGCTACGAACGAGCCACTGATCGCGTACTCGTACATGTCCGACCACGGCACGTGTCCCGCCTCAATGCCGCGCGCGAGCACGCCAATGCCGTTGAGGATGAAGCCAACCAGGGTGGCCGAGCGGGCAATGCCAAGCGCCTTGGTTGCGGTACGCGACATCTTCACCACGGTGGGTGCCGGATTGGTTGCCAGCGGGGTGCCCGACGCTGGCGTCGCCACCGCAACCGAACCCACCGAAGCGCCGCTCGCCTGGGCAGGCGCAGCCTCCTTCAGCTGGACGGCTCGGCGGGACTGGACCCTGGCGTCGGCTTCGCGCGCAAGCCGGATCGCGTACGCGATCATGGCCACGGCGTACAGGATCGTTGCGCCCCACAGCGCGGCAACGCTGATCGCCTGTGCGGTCATAATTATTCCTCCTCCGGCGGCTGCGCGCCACGTGCTGCCGCCATCGCGCGTTCCAACTCCGCTGTCGCCTTGGCGAGGTCGTGGGGCTGGGTGAGCGCGGCGCCAGACAACAGCGTAACCGCCTCATCCGCGCCCCCATACGTCGCGATGATCCAGATGCGCCTGCGCGCGCCAAACAGGCTGAGCGCCAGTCCGGAAAGCGCGCAGATCGCAAAGAACAGCAGGAACGGCAGCGAGGGGTCCGCGCGAATGTCGAAGGCGGCATAGCGCGGGGTGTCGATCCACGTGAGGCTGCCAAGGCCGTTGGGCAAATCAACTGTCTCCCCGGGCGCGATAGCGAAGGCCGCTTGCTCACCATCTGCATCGTGCACGGGGCTCAAGTGCGTCTCGTCGAGCTTGTAGACGTTCTGGGGAACGCCGTTATCGAGTCCGAGGTCCCCGGTGTAGACGGTGAAGACGATGACGGGATTTGTGGGGTCCGGGTGCAGCGACTGAAAGTCGGTCCCCTCGCCAATCGCCGTTGGGTAGAGCGTGGCCTTGAGGCCAATCTGATCGCCCGAGGTGACATCGGGCACCTTCACCACCCCGGTGGACGTGTACGCCGAGTCCTTTGGAATGAACACGGTTGGGCCCGCGTAGGCAACATTGCCTGCGGCGTCAGTGAACGTGAGGTCCGGCGCGTAGCCGTTTCCCTGCAAGTAGATGTTGGCGCCGTTGACGCCCAGCGGGCTGTTGACGCGGATCGTGGACTGCTCGGGATCCTTGCCGGGCCGGTTCAGCGTGACGTCGGCCGCGAAATCCTCGGGGCGGCCCGTAAGCGAGAACTGCGCGTGGAACGTGTCGAGGCGAAGCGTGAACGGTTCAAGCGAGTTCTCGTTGAAGAGGCGCCCAGAACTGAAGGTGTCGTACGCCACCACCGAATTGGTGAAGGAACGCCCCTCCACGATGATGGCCTGCCCGCGATAGATGAACGCGGCACCAAAAGCCACGGAGCACAGGATGCCAACGATCGACACGTGGAACAGCAGGTTGCCCAGTTCGCGGATGTGGCCCTTCTCCGCCGCGAGCGCCAGTTGAGTCTCGCCATGCTTGGTGCGCTCGTCAACGCGATAGCGATACCCGGTGATGGCGCCCAGCCAGCCCGCGCGCGGCCGCAACTCGGCAATTGCCCGCCCGACGGCGTGGGCAGGGGCGTCGCTTGCCTCTCCTGCGGCGCGGGGCCGGTAGCGGTCAAGCCGGCTTGGCGCGGCGGCGAGTGGCGCGCGCATGGCGCGGAAGTGCGCGATGCAGCGCGGGATGATGCAGCCGATGAGCGACACGAACAGCAGCACGTAGATTGCAGTGAACCACGCCGAGCCGTAGACGTCGAGGAAGCCGGCCTTCTCCAAGAACTGCCCCAACCAGCCGTTGTCCTTGACGAACTCGGCGGCCTTTACTGCCTCGCGCGGCGACTGCGGGAGGATCGAACCCGGAATGGCACCAACGGCGAGCAAGAGCAGCAGGATGAGGGCCACGCGCATAGAGGTGACTTGGCGCCATCCCCAGCGCAGCCAGCCCCTCACTCCAAGGCGAGGCGCGGCGGCCACCGCATAGTTGTCGATCTTGACGCGGGCCATCACACCGCCACCCAGAAGCCGTTGATCCACTGCTGCAGGAGGTCAGTGAGATTGCCCCACAGTCCCGTGACGAGCAGGACGCCCAGCACTATGAGCATTGCCCCGCCAAACCGCATGAGCGCCAGGCGGTGCTTGCGCAACCACGCGAGCACGCGCGACGAGTGCTGTATCCAGAACGCGAGCGCCAAGAACGGCAGCCCCAACCCCAGGCAATACGCGATGGCGAGCACAATGCCCCGCCCTTGCGAGCCCTCGGTGAGGCTCAGCGCGAGGACTGCCGAGAGCGTCGGGCCAATGCACGGAGCCCAACCCAACCCAAAGGCAACGCCAAGGAGTGGGGCGCCCGCCAGGCCCGCGCGTGGGGAGACGTGCATGCGGCGCTCGGCTTGCAGGAACGGCACGGCACCCATGAAGGCGAGCCCCATGAGGATGACGACCACGCCGAGGATGCGGCTGATGACGCCCAGCTGCTGCTGGAATTGCGCGCCGAGCGCGGTCACGCCAATGGTGAGCAGGATGAACACTGCGGAGAATCCGGCGATGAACAGCAGAACGCCCAGGACGAGCCGTGGTCGATTGCGGCGGCTGCCAACATCCGCGCCAGCCATGCCGCTCACGTAACCCAAATAGCCGGGAACCAAAGGCACCACGCACGGCGATGCAAAGCTCACAAGGCCGGCCAGGATGGCGATGGGGATGGCGGCGAGTAGCGACCCCGTGAGGACCGTTCCGCTCACGGGGACGGTGTTCCTGTTGCGCCGGTTGTTCCCACTGCTCCGGCGTCCTCGATGAGCGACTTCAGGGTTGACTCATCCGCCTCGCCCAGGATGCGCGCGTACAACGTGCCGTCCGGACGCACCACGAGCGTGGTAGGCACGGCTGCTATGGATACCTTGCCCTGCAACTGGGCGATGGCGTGGCCGTCGCTCGCATCGATGCTGGGATATTCCACGCCAAACGTGCGGTCAAACGCCGCCACGGTTGACGCCTCGTCGTCGCGGTTGACGCCCACCACTTGGACGTCGTCGCGCGCGTCCATCTCCACGAGCAGCGGTGCCTCGGCGCGGCACGGCGGGCACGTGGCGTACCACGTGTTGATGAGCACCACTTGGCCGCGGTAGTCGCTCGTGTCGATGGGTTCCCCCGCAAACGAGGTTCCCGTGACGGTGAGTTCTGTAGTGGAGTTGTCGAAGATTGTGACCGTGCCGTCGCCGCTGACGTAGCCGGGAGAGTCCGCGGCGTCACCGGGGGTGCAGCCAGCGAGCCACAGAACAATGGCGATCACCACGGCGGCAGCGAGGATGTAGCGGGCGATGGGCCTCAACTGACGTCTCCGTATCGCGGAATCTCGATGTGCGCGGCGGGCGTGGTGTAGAACATTGCGCCCACGGCGCCATCCTCGCCCACGTCAAAGCTCGTGACGGACGCAATGGCGCACTCGCGCGAACGGGGATCGTGGATGAAGCGCTTTTGCTCATACGACATCCGCGCCACCCAGATGGGGAGTTGGTGGGAGACGATGACTGTCTCGTGGTCCGGCGTGGCGGTTGCGGCGTCCCGAATCGCGGCCCACATGCGGTCGCGCTGCTGCGTGTACGGCTCGCCCCACGACGGCCGCCAAGGGTTGCGCAGGCGCCACCAATTGCGCGGGTGCATAAAGTCCTTGGCGCCACTCTGAACGGGTGTGCCTTGCCATTCGTTGGCCGCCTCGATCACGCGCTCGTCGGTGTCGATGTCCAAGCCGTACGCGGCCGCAATGGGCGCCGCCGTCTGCTGCGCCCGCAGCAAAGGTGAGGCGACAACGCGGCCAATATCGGAGCCCCCGGCGACAAAAGATTCGGCGACGGCGCGCGCCATCGCCTCGCCAGCGTCGGACAGGCGAAACTCCGGGAGGCGGCCGTACAAGATCTTGTCCGGGTTATGGACATGACCGTGACGCACCAGGTGGACCAAGGGCATGGCCCCTATTCTCTCCCGGCTACGCGAGTGCCTGGGCCAGCACCTGGGGGTCGATGCGCCAAAAGCCAACGGTGGCCCCGTCAACCGTCACCACTGGCACCTGGTCGCCGTAGCGCTCGGTGAGCTCCGCGTCCGCGTCAATGTCCACTAGTTGATAGTCAGCGCCCTGCGCTGCGCAGACGGCGGCGACCACCTCCAGGGCGTCTTCACACAAGTGGCAGCCCTCTCGCGTGTACATCGTCACACGGGCGCTCATCTGCCAAGGATACGGGCAGTGGGCCGCGTAGCCATGGGTACCATTGCCGCGTGAGCACCCCGGCGGAAGGTGACGACGCACGCCTTGGCGTCGCTGCGTTCTTTGACGTCGACAACACCATCATTCGTGGGGCGAGCTCCTTTCACATCGCCCGAAGCATGCGCAAACACGGATTCTTCACGCACCGGGACATCCTCCGGTTTGGCTTTGAACAGGCCAAATACCAGCTCTTTGGCGAGACCGATGAGCAGATGGAAGTGCTCAAACGAGACGCCGCCAAGATCATTCGCGGATGGTCTGTTGCGGAGATGGCCGCCATTGGCGAGGGCGTGTGGGACGAGGTGCTCGCCACACGCGTCTATCCCGGCACCAAGGCGTTGATCGACGATCACGTCGCGAAAGGTCACGAGGTGTGGCTCGTCACCGCCACTCCCAGCGAGGTGGGCCAGATCATCGCCTCCAAGATGGGGGCCACCGGCGCACTGGGCACTGAGGCTGAGCACAAGGATGGCTATTACACGGGTGTGCTCTTAGGCGGCTTTCTGCACGGACCGCGCAAGGTGTTGGCCATCACTGATTTGGCTGCGGCAAGGGGCATTGATTTGTCCGCCAGCTATGCATACGGCGACTCCTCGAACGACGTGCCGATGCTCAAGGCCGTGGGACATCCGTGTGCGGTCAATCCCGATTCAAAGATGAAGCGAGCGGCGCGGGCGCACGGCTGGCCCGTGAAGGAGTTCCGGAACAGGCGCAAGAGCGGCCGACGCGGGGTCGTCAAGGCGTCCATCACCGGCAGCGTGTGGGTGGTGCTCGCGGTGTTGCGCGGGATCAAGTCTGCGCTGTTGCGGCCCTTCAGGCGCTAGGGGCGTTCCGGGTGGCGCTCCTATGGGGCGCTCATGTTCGGTTCCTGGTTGTGGAGCTCTCCTATGGGGCGCTCATGTCTAGTTCTTTGTTGCGGAGCTCTCCCAAAGGGCGCTCGTGTTCGGTTCCTGGTTGAGGCGCAGCGTTGAGTCAACGGTGCCCCATAGGGGCGCTCGGCGGTGCAAATCCGGACTTCAGCGCCCTATAGGAGCGTCGCCGCGTGAGGTTGAGGCGCAGCGCCGCGCAAGGTTGAGGGGGCATGGCAAAGCCCGCGCCGAGTGGGCGCGGGCTACGCGGAAGTGTCTCTACTTCTTGTTGCGGCGCTGGTGGCGTGTCTTGCGAAGCAGCTTGCGGTGCTTCTTCTTTGACATGCGCTTGCGGCGCTTCTTGATAACGGAACCCATGGGACCAACCTTGATCTAGACAGTCAGGGGCGCCGGCTCGCGACGCACAGTGGACTATCCTACCGTGCCGGAGGCGCGGTCGTCGTCCTCGAATGCGAACCCGCCCGCAAGCTCGGCCTGCTCCATGAAAGTCTCCACGGCTTGCTGGGGCACACGGAAGGATCGGCCAAAGCGCACGGCAGGCAATTCACCGGAATGAATCCAGCGGTATACGGTCATGCGCGACACGCGCACCAAATCCGCGACCTCCGCTACCGTGAGGAACGTGGTGCGATTAGCGCCGTTATCCGCCATGACTCAGTTTGCTCCCTCGTGAAGACTCCACCGCTGATATCGGCCGTCTTGTTGCTCCACTGTAGGGGCAGAAGTGACGGTTGTGAACCCTGTGACAAGTGCCGATAGTGATAATGGCGGCGCCCACGCACACCGGGCGCTCGGATGCCGCGTTTACCATTTGCAAGGAGGGCAATGGCCACCACCGCTTCAGTGCGCCATGCCATAGGCGAATGGGTCAACCGCACTGCACTGAGCACGCCAGCACGCCTTGCGCTCGGTGCTTTCGCCGGAGTCATCTTGGTGTTCACGATGGTGCTGCGGTTTCCCGCGATGACCACCTCCGGCGAATCGGCGAGTTTCATCGACGCGCTCTTCACCGCAACGAGTGCCGTGTGCGTCACGGGTCTGTCCACTGTGAACATCGCCACGTTCTGGTCACCACTTGGCCTTGCCGTCATCGGGCTGGCCATCAAAGTTGGCGGCCTCGGCATCATGACTCTCGCGTCTTTGGTTGGCCTTGCGGTCTCGCGCCGCATTGGCCTCACTCAGCGCATCCTCGCGGCGGGTGAGGCGCGCGCCACGGGTCTTGGCGACGTCAAGTCGCTGCTGGGGATCATCATCGTGGTGTCCACGGCGACCGAATTGCTTATCGCAACCATTCTCTTCCCGCGCTTCCTGACGCTCGACTATGGCTTCTGGAAGTCCGCCGGGTACGCGTTGTTCTACGGAGTCTCCTCCTTCAACAACTGCGGATTCTCCCCGGACCCCGTGGGTCTCTACCCCTACTCAAGCGACCTGTGGATGCTCGTGCCGATCGCCCTGGGTGTGGCGCTGGGCGCGCTCGGCTTCCCTGTCTATTTCAATCTGCTCAAGGCGTGGCGCACGCCCAAGCGCTGGACGCTGCATACCAAGCTCACGGTGGTCATGCTCATCGTTCTCATGTTCGCCTCCGCCGGGCTGCTGCTCCTGTTCGAATGGGACAACCCAGGCACACTTGGCAATGAAACCACGATGGCCACCATCGGAAATGTCTTCTTCCAATCGGTCAACCAGAGATCCGGCGGCTTCTCGTCGTTCGACATCGGCCAGGCGACCCAACAGACGTGGCTGCTTGAGGATGTGCTGATGTTTATCGGTGGTGGGTCCGGCGGTACCGCTGGCGGTATTCGCATGACGACGCTCGCCGTGCTGTTGCTCGCCATCTGGGCTGAGGCACGCGGGCGCAGGGACATCGAAGCGTACGGCAAGCGCATCGGCACCGAGGTGCTGCGGCTCGCGGTATCGGTGACGCTCGTTTCGCTCTTCATCGTCCTCGTTGGCACCACAGTGTTCATGGGTCTCACGGGCATCCCGCTTGACCGATCCCTCTACGAGGTCGTATCCGCATTCGCCACGTGTGGACTGAGCACCGGCATCACCGGCGATCTCAATACGGCAGGCGACATCACGCTTATCGTGCTCATGTATGTGGGGCGCGTAGGCTCCCTCACCGTGGTGGCCGCGCTAGCGTTGAATAGGCAGCGGCGCGTAGTGCGCTACCCAGCAGAAAGGCCCTTCGTTGGCTAAGAACGAACCTGAATCTCGCGGCGTGCTGGTGGTGGGCCTCGGCCGCTTTGGCTCGGCCATCGCGGACACGCTCGACTCCATGGACGTTGAGGTGCTTGGCGTTGACCGCGATCCGCGCCTCGTGGAGCGTTGGTCCAAGCGCATCCCCGTAGTGGAGGCCGACCTAACGGATCCGCACGCCCTGGAGCAGATTGGTGCGCGCGACTTTGCCGCAGCCGTGGTTGGCATCGGCAACGAGATCGAGGCGTCCGTGCTCATCACGGGCAACCTCGTTGACCTTGGGCTCACGGAGATCTGGGCAAAGGCCATCTCCGCGGAGCACGGCCGTATTTTGGAGCGCATTGGCGCCCACCACGTAGTGCTTCCAGAGTCCGACGCTGGTGTCAGGGTGGCGCACAGCGTAGGTGGGCGCATGCTCGACTACATCGAGGTGGAGGACGGCTTCACAATCGTCAAAATGCGCACGCCGCTCGAGACCCACAATTTCTCGCTCGCGAAGCTCGACTTGCCAGGCAAGTACGGCGTTCAGGTCATCGGCGTGAAAAGTCCCGGCCACGCCTTCGAGTACGCGACTCCGGAGACGGTGCTGCGGCCCGATGAC
>CAYMRO010000008.1:16473-20929 GCA_964392875.1 uncultured Demequinaceae bacterium | reverse complement strand
CCGTCGCCCACCGCGAGCTCGGCTCCCCACGCCGCCGCGTCGAGAGTCCGCGTGAAATAGACGTGCCTGAGCTCTTCCCCAAAGTTGGGGCTCACACCCGGGCTCAGGGTGTCCCCCGCCACGAGCACGGCCTTGGTGCCGTGCAAAAAGGCGCCGGACTCGTGCGTTTCAAATGGCGTCGGTGCTGCCATGGTCACCTCCTGAGACAATCATGCGGTGTCCACGAGCCTCGCCGCATCCACCCTTGCGCGAAATGAGTGGCGCCCGCGCGCTGCGGCACACGAACGCCGAGCGGACGCACTGACGGCTGCACGTCGCGAACGCGCTGCGCTAGGCCAGAGCCATGCGGTGGATGACTTCATGTACGAGTACTACTCCACGCGCCCAGCGTTGCTACGGCGCTGGCACCCGGGCGTTGGCGTCTCGCTCGCGAACGCACCAGAACACGCGGGGTGGAAGTGGTACCGGACCGACGCGGGAGTCACGTCGGTGGATGCCCTCGCCTTTTGGGAGGCCAAGGGCGCGACCATTGACTTTGTGACCGGCCTCCTGGCGTCCACGCTCTCCAAGCGCGCACAAATTGGCTGCTTTGGGCTCCACGAGTGGGCCATGGTCTACCGCGACGGCGAAACTCGCCACCATCTGCCGCTGCGACTGGGTGCCGCTGGGACCGATGCCGTGGTGGCCACCAACGAGCTGGTCTGCTCCCACTACGACGCCTACCGATTCTTCACGCCGGAGGCGGTCCCGCTCAACGCGCATGCGCTGACTCGGGAGGCTCAAGCAGCATCTGAGCAGCCCGGGTGCCTGCACGCGAACATGGATCTGTACAAGTGGTGCATGAAGCTCACGCCCGCGATTCCCTCAAGCTTGACGCTCGATTGCTTTGAGCTTGCGGTGGAGGTGAGGCGCCTGGACATGGCGGCCTCCCCCTACGACGTTAGTGAGTTTGGACTTGCGGCGGTGCGCATCGAGACCCCCGAAGGCAAGCGCGAGTACGCCCTGCGGCAACGCGAGTTCGCGGAGCGGGCAGAGGTGCTGCGGCGCCGGTTGCTCGAGGCGTGTCAGCGAGTACGTCCGGCCCTCTAGGAGCTCCGCCTGCACATTGTGGTAGGTCAGCGTTGTGGTGTGTCAGCGGTGGGGTAGTTCAGCGGTGATTTTGGGCCCAAAATCACCGCTGACCTACCACAACGGAAGGTGGGACGGGGCGGACGCCACGGGGTGGACGCCCACGGGGCGGACACCCACCGACTGGACGCCTCGTGGGCCGCTTAGCCCTGACCCTGCAACTCGATCCAGATCGCCTTCTCGCGAGTCCACTGCTCAAAAGCGCGCAAGCCCTTCTCCGCTCCCCCAAAGCCTGACTGCTTCCAGCCGCCGAACGGCGAACTGAGATCACCCTCGGAGTAATTGCCAACGGACACCACGCCCGCCTGCACCCCGCGAGCGGTGGCGAGCGCGTCGTCGAGATTTTTCGTATAGACCGACGCCGCGAGCCCGTAGTCCGTAGCGTTCGCCAGCGCGATGGCCTCCTCGCGCGTCGAGAACTTCTGCACGATCGTCACGGGGCCAAAGAGCTCCGTGGTGAGGATCGGATCGCCCGCTGGGATGTCCGTGAGCACGGTAGGCGCGATGTACCGCCCACCAGCGAGCACGTCCACCTCGCGACCGCCTGCGGCGGCCGTGGCGCCAGCATCAACCGCATGCCGCACCGCCGCCATGATGCGGTCAGCGGCAGCCGCGTTGATGATGGGGCCAATCTGCGTGGCGGGATCCGAGGGTGCTCCCACCACGAGCGCGGCAGCCGCCTCAGCGACCCGCGCGACAACCTCGTCGTGAATGGACTCGTGCACCAGGATGCGCGATCCGGCCGTGCAGTTCTGGCCCTGCGTCATGAAGGCCGCAGTGATGAGGCCGTCAACGAGCGTCTCGCCAAACTCCAGCCCGTCAGCGAACACAATTTGCGGACTCTTGCCGCCCATCTCGAGGCTCACGCGCTTGAGGTTGGAGTCCGCGGCGGCCTTGAGAATGGAGCGGCCGGTGCGCGTCGAGCCCGTGAACGACAGCGCGCCCATGATGGGGTCTGAGGCCAGCGCCGCCCCCGTCACTGGTCCGGTACCAGGCAATACGCGCAAAACTCCCGCAGGAATGCCCGCCTCTTCAGCGAGCGCGGCAACGTGCAGCGCGGACCTGGGCGTAGCGTCGGCCGGTTTCAAGATCAAGCAATTGCCCGACGCTAGTGCTGGGCCAATCTTCCAGGCCGCCATAGCGAGCGGGTAGTTCCACGGGAGAATTGCGGCGACTACGCCGAATGGCTCGCGTTGGGTGAACGCCAGTACGTTTCCGGGTGCGGGGGCCACGGCGCCGTAGAGCTTGTCGGCGGCCTCGGCAAAGTAGCGGATGGACTCTATGGCGCCCGGGATGTCGCCCTCAAGGCACTCGGTGATGGGCTTGCCCGCGTCCTCGGAATCGAGGCGAGCGAGAGTTGCCCCATCCCGCTCCATGAGGTCCGCGAGGCGCAGCAGCGCCGCCGCCCGCTCTCGTGGGGCGAGGCCAGACCAGACGCCGGAAGCGAAGACGCGCTCAGCGTCGGCCGCGTGCTCAGCGACCTGGGCGGCACTTGTCACCGGGACGGTCGCGAGGAGCGACCCATCTGCGGGGGAAACAATGTCGAGGGAGCTGGCGTCGGTACTCACGCGAGCACTCTAAGCCGGTTGCGCGAGCGCTACGACCACGCCCTTGTTGGCGAGCGCATCCGCCCGCTCGTTCCCGGGATCCCCGGCATGCCCCTTGACCCACACCCAAGAGATGGTGTGGCGCGCCATTTCGGAGTCCAACGCTTGCCACAACTCCACGTTCTTGACCGGCTTCTTGTCCCCCGTGCGCCATCCGTTGCGCTTCCAGCCAAAGATCCACTTGGTGGCGCCATTCATGACATACGTGGAGTCAACGTGCAGCGTCACGGCGCACGGCTTGGTCAGCGCGCGCAGCCCCTCGATGACCGCCGTGAGTTCCATGCGGTTGTTGGTGGTGAGCTTCTCGCCGCCGCACAGCTCGCGCTCGTGCTCGCCAAACCTCATCCACGTGCCCCAGCCACCGGCGCCGGGATTGCCCTTACACGCGCCGTCGGTCCACATCTCAACAATCGGAGCCGCGCTGCTGGTAGCCACGGCATCGATATCCACGGTGCCACTTTAGGTGACAATGGGGCCATGTCCAGAAAACATGAGACCGGCGGCAACACTCCTGCTATCCACGCGCTGATCGAGGCGGGCATCCCCCACACCCTGCACCCGTACGAGCACGATTCCGCGAGCAAGCTCAGCTACGGCGTAGAGGCAGCGACCGCGCTCGGGCTGGATCCGGGCCAAGTCTTCAAGACCATCTGCGCGTTCGTGGACGACCACCTGGTGGTGGGAATCGTGCCGGTGAGCGGGATGCTTGATCTCAAGGCACTCGCCGCGGCGCTTGGCGGCAAGCACGCCAAAATGGCGCAAGCCGCTGACGCCGAACGCTCCTCCGGCTACGTGGTTGGCGGCATCTCCCCCATCGGCCAGCGCAAGGCGTTGCCTACTGCGCTCGACGAGACCGCCGATCTTTACGACATCGTCTACGTCAGCGGCGGCCGTCGCGGCCTCGACATTGGCCTCTCCCCCGCGGACCTCGCACGCATCACCAACGCGGTCGTTGGACCCATCGCAAGGGTGTCGTAGGTGGAACTCGCGTCCCCCGTTCCCGGCTGGGATTACGCCTCGCGCCTTACCG
This sequence comes from uncultured Demequinaceae bacterium, assembly GCA_964392875.1. GTDB lineage: Bacteria > Actinomycetota > Actinomycetes > Actinomycetales > Demequinaceae > Demequina. Next base: position 17,164 of record CAYMRO010000008.1, on the reverse strand, counting down.
AGGTAAAGGCGCGCATTCACGCCGCCGAGGCCGGTTGCGGCCGGGCGGGCGCCGGGGTGCGCCTACTCGTGGCCACCAAATCCTGGGGGCCCGACGCTGCTGCCGCCGTAGTTCGAGCAGCCGGGGGCAGCGCTGGCAAAGTATTGGTTGGCGAGAGCCGGATGCAGGAACTCGAGGTCAAGGGACCCGCGCTGGTCGAGGCAGGGGCGCGCGTTCACGTCATTGGCCAGTTACAGCGCAACAAGGCGGCCACCGCGGTGAAGTATGCGCATTGCATCCAAACCGTGGACACGCTCGCGCTCGCCGAGCGGCTCTCCCGCCTTGCCCTCGAGGCCGAGCGCGACCTAGAGGTCATGATCCAAGTCAACGTCTCTGGCGAAGAAACCAAAGCGGGAGTGGAGCCGGGAGCGGCACTGGCGTTGGCGTCGGCGGTGCAGGCTTTACCAGGGCTTACGGTGACCGGGTTCATGACAATTGGGCTGAACGCGGACGAGGAGGCGCCCGTGCGCGAGGGATACGCGCGGCTGCGCGAGCTTCGCGATCAGGCACTCATCCGCGCCGAGCGCGGCTCGGTGCCGCTCGCGAGCGCGTGGGAGCTGTCGATGGGAATGTCGAATGACCTTGAGTGGGCCATCGCGGAGGGCGCCACGATGGTGCGCGTGGGCACCGCCATCATGGGGCGGCGTTGATT
>CAYMRO010000008.1:0-16373 GCA_964392875.1 uncultured Demequinaceae bacterium | reverse complement strand
CGGAGGGCGCCACGATGGTGCGCGTGGGCACCGCCATCATGGGGCGGCGTTGATTAAAGGCGGCGTTGATCTAAGGCGGCGTTAGTTCTCCGACGCAAATGTCAAGGTCGCTTGACAAGCCAAGCGGTGTCAAGCATGCTTGTCATGTCAAGGTCACTTGTCACCACTAGGAGCACTGATGAACAACGACTTACGGGAACTTCGCGAGGTTCGCGGCCTTTCCCAGGCGAGCCTCGCGGACGCGCTTGGCGTGTCCCGGCAGACCATCAACTCCATTGAGACCGGCAAATACGACCCCTCACTGCCGCTCGCCATCGCCATCGCGCGCCACTTCCAGACCACCATCGAGGAGATCTTCCATGTCGACTAACCCCACGGAATCTGCGGACTCCAGCAACGTCACCACCGACGCCCGCGCCGGTGGCCGCAAGACGGCACTTGGCAAGGCCGCGGGATTCGTCAGCGCGGCAGCCGTGCTGACCGTTGTTGTCATCGTCGCCAACGCCACAGACCACCCCTCCTTTGCTAAGGGTGCACTCATTGGCGGAGTGATCGCCCTGCTCGCCATGGGCTTTCTGTGGTGGCGCGGCGCACGTGGAGGCGCGGCAGCACACCTCGTAAGCGGGACCGCAGACGAGCGCGAGCGCCGCCTCTTCCGCGACGCCGCCGCTGACTCCGCCATCGCGATGATGATCGCGGCAGTGGGTGGCGCCATCTGGTCGCTCTTCGGCGCTGAATCCATTGCCGTGTTGGCGATTGTGCTGTGGGCCGGCCTGCTGACGTGGCTCATCAGCCTGGCAATCCGAGCACGGCGTGGCTGATTCCAGTTCGCGGCTCACAACCATCCGCATCGCACCAGTCGAATCCGCACCTCCCCATTCGTAGAGTGAGCGAAAGGAGAAATCATGACCGACTACCTGCTCGCCATGTATTACCCGCAAGCTGAGAGCGCCGTCCCGGACAACATCGGCGAAATCATGACCCGCGTCGCCGCCTACAACGATCGCCTGCGTGCCGAGGACGCACTCGTGTGGACCGGGGGCCTCGAGTTCGCCAACGCTGCACACGTGGTGCGCGCGGGCGAGCCACCACTCATCACGGATGGCCCGTATCTCGAGACCAACGAAGCCATGGGTGGCTTCTGGGTCATCCGCGCCAACACGCTCGAGGCCGCCGAACAGTGGGCTGCCGACGCCAGCGTCGCAACCGGCCTCGCCGTCGAGGTGCGTGCGTTCCAGGGGTGAGGAAGTTCGCCGCGGCGAAGACAGGCTTGCCTTCCTAGCCCACGCGCGGTTCGCGAGGCTAGCCTGACGCCATGGCACGTAACGAACACCTCGCAGACCCGTTCCGCGGCCCCGACGAGGCAGCTATTTCTGCGCGCCTCAATTGGCTGCGCGCGGGTGTGCTTGGCGCAAATGACGGCATCGTCTCCATGGCCGCTCTGCTCGTTGGCGTGGCTGCCGCAGACCCCGGACGCGGCGCCATTTTCACGGCGGGCATCGCCGGCATTGCGGCTGGCGCGCTCTCGATGGGCGTTGGCGAGTTCGTGTCTGTCTCCAGTCAGCGTGACGCCGAGGAGGCCCAAATCGCTCGCGAGAAGGTGTGGCAGCACGCGCGCCCAACGTGGGAGCTGGAGCAGCTGGTGCGGCTCAACATGGATACCGGGATGTCCGAGGACGTTGCCCGCGCCGCCGCCACCGAGCAGATGGCGCACGATGCCCTCGGTATTCACGCCAAGATGCACCTTGGCATTGACCCCGATGAGCTCACCGAGCCGTGGCACGCCGGGTTCGCCTCGTTCGTGGCCTTCTCGCTCGGCGGCCTCATCCCCACGCTGACGATCCTGCTGGCTCCGGAGGGAATCCGCGTGCCGCTCACGTTCATGGCCGTGCTTGTGGCGCTCGCCATCACGGGCCTCATCTCCGCCCGGGTGGCCCACTCGCCGCGCAACCGCGCACTGCTGCGAAACGTAATCGGTGGCGCCGCCGCCATGGCCATCACGTACGGCATCGGCACCTTGGTTGGTACCCAGATTTAGGTGCCCGACGCTGGGCCGGCTGCCGCTACGGAGCGGGAGTTACGCCGCCCTTGAGTAGGCCATAAAGCAAGGCATCCGTGAGCGCCTCCCATGACGCCTCGATCATGTTGGGTCCAACCCCAACGGTTCGCCACGTGCGTCCAGACGTGGTGTCAACCGTGGTGATCAGCACGCGCGTCACCGCATCCGTGCCGTGCGAGGCGTCCATGATGCGCACCTTGTAGTCCGTGAGCTCCATGTGGTCAATCTGCGGGTAGACCTTGGCGAGCGCGGTGCGCAGCGCGTGGTCCAAGGCGTTGACGGGACCGTTGCCCTCACCAACCGTGACCTCGCGCAATCCCCCGCCGGCACGCACCTTGATGACCGCTTCGGCGTCGGCAGCTTTGGGGTTTCCTGGAGTCGAGGCAACGGCAACGCTCCACGATTCCACTTCCCAATACTTGGGAGCTTCGCCCAATTCATCCCTCAGTAGGAGTTCAAAGGAAGCGTCCGCGGCGTCGTAGGTGTAGCCGGCGGCCTCCGCATTCTTGACGCGTTCCGTAACACGGCCAAGGAGCTCGTTCTGCCCGCTGAGGTCAAAGCCAAGCTCGCGACCCTTGAGTTCAACTGAGGCGCGTCCGGCCATCTCGGACACGAGCATGCGCATGTCGTTGCCCACGAGTTCGGGGCGAGTGTGCTGGTAAAGATCCGGATCCACCTTGATGGCGGAGGCATGCAGGCCGGCCTTGTGTGCGAAGGCCGAGGCGCCAACGTAGGGCTGGCGCGGATAGGGAGCGATGTTGGTGATCTCGGAGATGGCGTGCGCAATGCGTGTGGCCTCTTGCAGCCCGTCGCCCTTGAGGGCCGCCGCCCCAAGCTTGAGTTCCAGGTTGGCCACCACGGCCACGATGTCCGCGTTGCCCGTGCGCTCGCCATACCCATTGATGCATCCCTGCACGTGCGTGACGCCTGCGGCCACGGCAGCCATGGAGTTGGCCACCGCACAGCCAGAGTCGTTGTGTGCATGCATGCCCAACTGGGTGCCCGTGCGAGCGGCAACTTCGCGCACTATCTGGGCCACGCCGTGGGGCAACATGCCGCCGTTGGTATCGCAAAGGCAAAGCGTTGATGCCCCCCCGGCCTCCGCGGCAAGCAGTGCGCGCACCGCGTAATCGGGGTCAAAGCGGTAGCCATCAAAGAAGTGCTCGGCGTCGAGGACAACGCGGCGCCCTTCGCCAACGAGGAACGCGACGGTCTCCTCGATCATGGCGAGGTTCTCGTCGCCACTCACGCGCAGCGCGCGTTCCGCGTGCCGGATGTCCGTCTTGGCCACCACGGTGATGATGGGCGCCTCGGAATCGACAAGCGCGCGCACCTGCGGATCCGCGGCCGCGGTGGACCCCGCACGCCGCGTCATCCCGAACGCAGCGAATTGCGCGTTGGCGAACTTCAACTCCTTGTTCGCGAGCGCAAAGAACTCCGTGTCCTTGGGCACGGCGCCCGGCCAGCCGCCCTCGATGATGCCAACACCCAGCTCGTCGAGCAACGGCGCAATGGCCATCTTGTCCGCGACGGAGAGGTTCATGCCCTCTTGCTGCGCGCCGTCGCGCAGCGTGGTGTCGTAGACCTCAACGGTGCGATCCGTCATGGTGTGCTCCTCGGTGTTGTTCGCTACGGCCATCCTCGCAATAAAAAAGCCTCCCAGGGTGCGGGAGGCTGCGCGCAGGAGAGTTGCCGGCGCGCTACGAAATAATGGTTGCGGTAAACATCGCTGTCATTCTGGCACAGCTTTGGCGCCAGGGGAACAGCGCCACCGGGCGTAGCGCCATACCAGGGCCGTAGGATGCAAAGTAAGGCGCTTTCGTCTGGGGAGGCCCACACCGCCGTGTCCTCAGCGTTGACGTCGTATGCACGTCCGGGAGGCAAGATGACTGCACGAGCAGTGTCGCTCAACACCAAGGCGACCCGCGTTGCTCCGATCGCGGCGGTTGCCATGCTCGTGGCAGTGTTCCTCGTGGACGTGGGGTTGCCATTGGGGTACGTCGCCGCAAGCCTCTACGTTCTCCCTGTACTGGTGGCAGGGTTTGCTCGGTCCCGCGGCCTCGTGATGACGATTGCGGGCGCCTCCCTCGGGGGGACGTTTCTGGTGCTGCTCTTCAAGCCAGCAAACGAATTGGACCTTCCTGCGAGCGCCGTAGCGTTCAATCGGGGCTGTGCTGCGCTTCTCATCGTCCTGGTAGCGGCAGTAGTCAGCGGCGTTGTCGCTCGCGATGCGCAGGTGCGCGAACTCGGAACCCGGTTGGGCGACGTAGAGCAGGGCATGAGTGCCGAGCGCCGAGTCTTCGAGGCGGCAAGCACCATCAGCCCCATGGGTCCGTGGGTCTATCAAATCGACGGCGACCGGCGCATCGCCTGGTCTGACGAAGTTGCCAAAATCCATGGCGAGAAGGCTGGCGCCAGGCCAACGGTGGAAGAAGCGCTCGCGCACTACGCTCCCGAGGAACGGGACAGGGTTCGCGCTGCCATCCGCAAGACCATCGACACCGGGCGGCCGTTCGTTGAGGAGGCGCACGTATTGCGCGGCGACGACGAGCCGCGGCCCGTTCTGCTCATGGGTGACGCCGTCCACAATGCCGACGGCGAGGTGGTGCGGCTCCACGGCCTTGTGCAGGATGTTTCTCGCCTCAGGGCGGCAGAGTCCTCAGCGGCCGCGCAAAGGCGCCGGTTTGCGCAGCTCATCGAGAGCCTGCCCATCTACGTCTGGACGGCCACTCCCGAGGGCGAGATCAACTTCTTCAACGATGCGCTCACGGAAGGCACGGGACGGGCAGCCGACGAACTGCTTGGCACCTCCTGGGTTGACACAGTTCATCCAAGCGATCTGGATCGCGTAACCACAGAGTGGGACCGGGCAATCAATACCGGGGAGCCCTACGGACTCGAGTTCCGCGTCGGTACCGCCGACGGCACCTACCGCTGGTTCTACGTCAGCGCAAAAGCGGAACTCGATGAGGAAGGGCGCATCGTCACGTGGTGGGGAAGTTCCATCGACGTCCACGCGGCACATGAACAGCGCGAGCGGGCAGATGCCCTCGCCCACGAGCGCGAGACGATGCTCGAGTCCATCCAGGACGGCGCCTGCTCAGTGGACTTCGACTGGCGCGTCCGCTACGCGAATGCGGCTGCGCAGGCCGCGTTGGATCCCGAGTCAGAGGGCGTCCTTGGGCGTTCTTTGTGGGACGTGGTGCCGTGGCTGGATTCAACCGACACGGCGGCGCCGTTGCGCGCCGCAATGGGCAAACTGGAGCCCGTGCATGTGGCGCATCACGATCTCGAGACCGACGCCTGGTTTGAGGTGAGCGTGACGCCCACGTCCAGCGGCCTCACGGTTTTCTTCCGCGACGTCACACCCTTGCGCCGGCTCGCCGAGCAGTTGGCGCAGTCGCAGCGCTTGGAGTCCGTTGGGCAACTCACCGGCGGTATCGCGCACGACTTCAACAATCTCCTCACCGTTGTACTCGGCGGCGCGGATGCGTTGACCAGTAGCGAATCGCTCTCCGCAGCGGACCATGAGCTCGCGGACCTCATTGGTCAGGCTGCACGGCGCGGGCGTGACCTCACGGGCCGGCTCCTCAGCTTTGCCAAGCGCCAGATGCTCGAACCTGCACCGGTGGATCTCGCCACGCTCTTGGTGGAACTCGAGCCCCTCTTGCGGCGTGCGCTTGGCCAGCACATCGACATCTCACTACGCGCGGCTCCGGACATCCGGCCCGCGCATGTTGACGGCGCTCAACTCGAGGCCGCGCTCGTTAACCTCGCAGTCAATTCGCGAGATGCCATGCCCGCAGGCGGCCGCTTGGTGATCGATGTCACGGAGACTGCCATCAACGCTCCGCTCGCTGCTTCCCACTCCGATGTGCCTCCGGGCGAGTACATAGTGGTCAGTGTCAGTGATTCCGGCGAAGGGATCAGCCCCGAGGATCTTCCCCGCGTCTTCGATCCGTTTTTCACCACGAAGGCTGACGACAAGGGATCCGGGCTTGGACTCGCGATGGTGTGGGGCTTTGCCAGGCAAAGCGGCGGTCACGTGGCGGTCTACTCCGAGCCCGGCATAGGCACCACCTTCCGCTTGTACCTGCCCATATCTGAGAGCGAAGTCACGCCGGCGAGTCCCAACGCGAGCGCGCCCTTGGAAAGCATGCGCGGCACCGAACATGTGCTGCTCGTAGACGACGATGCGCTGGTGAGGGCCTTTGCCGCGAGTCACTTGCGCGTGCACGGGTACCAGGTGGTGGTGGCCAAGTCAGGACCGGAGGCGCTTGATCTCATCGCCACCATGGACCCCCCAGGCTTGGTGTTCACCGATGTCATCATGCCTGGTGGACTCACGGGCCCAGATGTTGCCAGGGCCGCACTCGAACGCTGGCCACACGTGCCCGTGCTCTACACCTCGGGCTATCCGGACGACGTCATCGCCGAGCGCGGCGGGCCAAGTGGGGCGGTAGATCTCCTCACCAAGCCGTACACCGCGCACCAATTGCTGGAACGCGTTAGGGCAGCCATCGACCGTACGGAGGCGCTCACGTGACGGCCACGGGGCGCGTTCTCATCATCGACGACGACGAGCTCGTTGCGCGCATGCTCGCCACCCACGTGCGTGCCGTTGGTCACGACGTCCGCGTGACGGCAGACCCGGACGAGTTCCTGGACATAGCACTCGAGTGGAAGCCAACCCACGTGTGCGTTGACCTCGTGATGGGCGCCACGGACGGCCTAGAGGTGCTGTCGCGGCTCGCAGAGCAAGGTTCCAAGGCGGCCGTGATCATCACGAGCGGCATGGGCACCAAGGTGCTCGATGCCGCACAGTCCTTCGCCGCCGCCAATGGGCTTGCGTACACCGCGGTGCTTCCAAAGCCCTTCAATCGCGAAGATGTGGCGCTTGTGCTCGCAGGGCTACCCAAGCGTCAGCACGAGCCGGGCACGCCCGTTGACGTACTTGCCGAGTGGCCTCACGACGTTTTCGCCCGGGAACTTCGCGCGGCCGTGGCAAACGGCCAGATCACGGTGGTCTACCAGCCAAAAGTGGCGTGCGCCACGGGCAAGGTTGTGGGCTTTGAGGTGCTCGCACGGTGGCTCCATCCCACAATGGGAAACATCCCGCCAACCGCGTTCATACCGCGCGCGGAAAGCGTTGGGCTCGTGAGCCTCATCACGGACACGGTGCTCGCCACGGCGCTTGCGTGGTTTGGCGAGCACCGCCATTCCCCGCTGGAACGCATGGCGATCAACATCTCGGGAAGCGAGTTGTCTCAACGCGAACGCGTAGCGGACCTGCGGGACGCGTGTGTAGCGGCCGGAGTGGAGCCGTCGCGCATAATCCTTGAACTCACAGAAACGGCTGCGCTCGACGACGCGACCACATCGCTCGAAATCCTGACGCGACTGAGGCTCGAGGGCTTTCACTTGTCGATCGACGACTTCGGTACGGGATATTCGTCCATGATGCAGTTACGCAGCCTCCCGTTTGACGAACTCAAGATAGACCGCAGCTTTGTGGCACATTGCACGAGCGATCGCGCGTCAGAGGTAATGGTCCGTTCAGCCATTGAATTGGCGCGCGGACTTGAGCTTGAGGTCACCGCGGAAGGCGTTGAGGACCTGGACACGCTCGCGCTGCTCGCCGAGCTTGGCTGCGACAACGCCCAGGGGTATGCGATAGCCCGCCCGCTGGACGGGGACAACTTGCTCGCGTGGCTCGCTGCACGCTGACCCCACACTTTTCCCTTCGCTTGCGTCTTAGCCGGTGAGAGACTGGCGGCAACGGAGGCGCACGTTGAGCGATTGGGCACAAACCCTTGAAGCGCTGGTTCGCGAGCGCGGCGGAGCGCTCTACGGCTACGCCTACGTCCTCACGGGCGACGCCCACGCGGCCGACGACTTGTTCCAGGATGCCCTCGTCCGCGCCTTTCGCCGGGGTCGCGGGGACATGCCGCTTGACGCGGCTCACGCCTACGTCAAGCGCGCCATGCAGACCGCGCTCATCGACGGGCATCGCCGCGCCCAGGCACGTCCCCAACGCGACACCCGCCAGGCTGATCGCGCTACGCCCGACCCAGCCACTGCGTCGGACCGGCGAGAAGCGTTGCTAGCGGCCGTCCATTCGCTGCCGCCGCGAGAGCGGACGTGCGTGGTGATGCGGTATTTCGACGGCCTCAATGCCGCCTCGATCGCGCGGGAACTTGGCCTGGCGCCCGGCACCGTGCGCCGCTATTTGGCAGACGCCGTGGCCACGCTCTCCCGCAATTACGGAGACTTTGGGCTCGATCCCGAGGACGCGTACGACGGCGGGAACGACATGGAAGTGATTGTGGAAGTGAGAGGAGACAGGCGATGAGCACCGAGCTGCACGACGCGCTCACGCGCGCGTCCCAGGTTGCGAAGGCCGAGTTTGAGACGCGCAACGCGGTAGAGGTCATCCATCCAGCCGCCCGACGGGTCGCGCGCCAACGCGCCGGCCTCAGGCTGGGTGCAGGGCTGGCTACGGTCGCGGTGGTTGGCGGGGTGCTCTGGACTGCGGAAACCATTGCCGACGCTCGGGTGGACACCATCACACCCGCCGCGCCAAGCGTCTCGTCAGCGGGCGTAGATAAGTTCCCCGACGTTGTCACGGACGGCAGCGCGTGGTCCACGCTTGACCTTGCGGTGCGCGCGTTGCCGCGCCAGCAGGGCTCCGTGAGCGTTGACGGCACCGCCGGCATGATCTGCCATCACGCCGTGCCCCAAGACGACCCCCGCGTTGCGGCGATGAGTGACGACCCAGCTTTGAGCCATCGCGCCGTGCTGGAGGACTGCAGAGCCACGTGGTTTGTGCATGGACCAGTCACCACTATCACCGATTGGCACGTGACTTCCGCGCACGCCAACACGTCCCCCAACCTCACCTACACCTTCTCAATTCGCAACGACTCTGAGCAGCCCATTGCCTTTGACAGCGACTCTTTGTTCATGTGGATTGAGACGGACCCGGAAGGAACCTCGGACGCGGTGTCGCCGTACGCCCATGCCGTGGTGAGCGGGTCCATGTGGGATGCGATGGGCAACGTCAATGCCCTGCTGAGCTCCGACGCCCAGCCGGACACCATCCCGGTTGGCGGTACCTATTCACGATCCATCACGGCGACCTCCGGCAGCGCGAGCGGCAACGCCCTCGCCGCATTGCTGAGTGAGGATTCCCCCTACCGGCTCACGCTGTGGGCGCGAGTGCATGAGGACCACGCCGCCGGGGACGCCACCTACCTCATCCAGTTGGGCGCTAACAATGACGCCCAATGGGTACCTACCGGCCGTTGAGCCGCTTGCGCAGCGCCTTCCATTCCGGCAAGTAGCGATCCATGATCGCGTAGAACGCCGGCCCGTGACTGCCCTCAAAGAGATGTGCAAGTTCGTGGACAATCACGTATTCGAGGAGGTCGTCATCTCGCCGCGCGAGTTCCAGCGCGATGGTCACGCGGCGCCGCTGGATGTTGCACGAGCCCCATCGCGAGCGCATGCGCCGTACCGTGTAGGTGGGCGGTTCGATGCCCATGCGGTCCGCCCAATACTCGATGAGAGGGCCAATGCGCTCGTAGAGCACGGGGCGCAGATGCTCGGGAACTGGCTCCGGGTCCATAGTGGGCGGCGTGTCGATGATGCGCTGCTGCGTCTTGGCGATCCATCCCGCCTTCTCAGCAACGAACGCCGCAATCTCCGCCTCGCTCACGTAACGCGGGGCACTCACGGTGACCCTGCCGTCGGGCGGGGAAACGCGAATGCGCGTGTATTTCACGGGCTTGCGCGTCACCGTGTAGGCGGGGAGGTTCATGCGGCCAAGCCTAGGCTCGTGGTACGACACCCAACCTCCGCAACCCTCCATGCGTATAAGAATCCATGAGGCAACAATCATGAGCGACTGGAGACAGACACTCGACGTACTGATGCGCGAACGCGGCTCGGCGCTGTTTGGGTACGCGTACGTGCTGACGGGATCGGCGCCGCACGCGGAGGACCTCCTCCAAGACGCGTTGGTGCGCACATTCCGCACGGGCAAATCCTCGCGCGGCCTTGATTCCGCGCACATGTACGTCAAACGCGCCATCACCACCGCGTTCATCGATGGCGGCAGGCGCAGCGCCGTCCGTCCCAAGGCAGCAGGCGTAGATCCCACCGACGACGCAGTTGCCACCAAGTCAGCCATTGGGGACCACGCGTCCGCCGTAGCCGCAACCCTGGACCTCCATGCAGCGATCCTGGAATTGCCGCCCCGCGAACGTGCGTGCGTTGTGCTGCACTACCTCGAAGACATGCCGCTCGCGAGCGTGGCCGCCGAGCTTGGCCTCGCCGTTGGCACGGTCAAGCGCTATCTCGCCGACGCCGTTAGCCGGCTCCGCGTCACCTACACAGACATCGATTTCACACCGTCCCATGACGCCACAGTTCGCGTCACCGCACCAGAAGGGCAACACCGATGAAGTCCGCACACGACGAGTTCTCGTCCATCCTTAAAGTTGGTGCCGCGCAGTTTGGCGACACGTCGCTTTCCCACGACCTTTCCCCAGTTGCCCGACGCGTTCGCCGGGCTCGCGTTGCCCGCGCCACTACAGCGTCGGTTGCGTCGGTAGGCGTGGTGGGGGCGCTCGCGTTTGGCGCTTCCGAGCTGGCTCACCGCAATGGCACGATCGCTCCCGCAACGGAGGCGCCGAGTCCTAGCGTCAGTTCCAGCCCGTCGCAGTCCCCCGCCCCGGCGCCCACGTCGGTGGTTTCGGTGAGCGTTGACGTGGCGAGCGGTCCGCGCATCGACACCGTCATCAAGGACCTCGCCCGCGCGCTTGGCGTGACGGAAGACGAGGCACGTGCCGCGCTTGTAGCCGCGTTGCCTCCGGAGGCCGGCGGCAACCCGGAGGGTTGGGTGGCGCCCGGCGAGTACACGTTCAACCGTGGCGACGATCTCAGCGCGGCGGCGAACGCCCTGGTAGGCATCCAGTTGTCCCGCCTCGAGACGTCCGGTCTGCCTCGAGACGAGTGGCTCAACACGCTCATCATCGCCTCGATCATCGAGCAGGAGACGCCGGGCATCAACGACATGCCAAAGACCGCGCGCGTCATCCAGAACCGCCTGGACGCGGACATGGCACTGCAACTCGAGACGCCGCTGCTGTACATCACGCACGCGGACGAGCAGCTCGTTGGTGACGACGGCTTCAACGTCGATTCGCCGTACAACACCTTCATGTACAAGGGCTTGCCTCCGGGAGCCATTGGAGCGCCGTCCGAGCAGGCGCTGCTCGCCGCGCTCAGCCCGGCGGAGGGCGACTGGCTGTACTTCATCCTTGATCCCAAGACGGGCGAGACGTTCTTCTCTGAGACGTTTGAGGAGCACGCCGCGAACGTGGACCGCATCCACCCCGGCACGGGCGCGAGCGACTGACCACTCTCCCCGCGGTCATACACTGAAAGAGTGACGGAACCCGCGATCGTGCTACCGCCGGAGGGTGGCGATGCGGCGTGCTGGCTCCACAAGGTGTGCGACGAGTGCGGCGCCCTCAACGAGGACGAGTCCGCAGCCACCTGCTGGCGTTGCGGCGCCGCTTGGGGAACGGATGAGCCGCAGTGACCGATGCCGCGGCCGCGCTGGGAATTGACCTGCCCATTGTGCTTGGCCCGTTTGGCGGGGCCTCCTCCGTGGAACTCACGGCTCTAGTGAGCAACCTTGGGGGCTTGGGGTCGTTCGGGCTCTACGGCTACTCGGGGGACCGCATTCGCGAGACTGCGGCGGCCCTGCGCGCCGCCACCCCTGGGCCGTTCGCACTCAACCTGTGGTTGCCGTACGAGGAACCTGGCGCCGCGGAAGCGGGCGCGAGTTTTGCGGACGCCGCGAGCGCCCTGGCACCCTTCTACGAAGAGATGGACATCACCCTGCCGGAGCCGCCCGCGCAGTATTTGCCGCCTTTTGAGGAGCAGCTCCAAGCGGCACTTGAGGCGCGGCCCGCCGTGCTGAGCTTTGTGTTTGGCGTGCCCTCCGCGAGCGTGATTGAGGCCGCGCGCGAGCAAGGCATTGCCGTTGTCGCCTGCGCCACCACGGTTGACGAGGCCATTGCGCTGGAGCGCGGCGGAGTCACCGCGATCGTTGCCACGGGCTCGGAAGCCGGCGGCCACCGGGTCTCGTTCCTGCTCCCCGCAGAGGAATCGCTGGTTGGCAGCCTTGCGCTCGTTCCCCAAGTGGCCGACGCCGTGTCAATCCCCGTCATCGCCGCCGGCGGCATAGCCGACGCTCGCGGCGTGGCCGCGGCCTTCGCGCTGGGCGCCTCCGCAGTGCAAGTTGGCACCGCGTTCTTGCGCACGCGGCAATCGGCCATCAGCGCGGCGTACCGCGAAGCGATCACTCGCACCCCCGCGAATGGCACCGTGCTGACCCGCGCCATGAGTGGGCGGCTAGCGCGCGGCGTCCCCAATCGCGCAATTCGCGCCATCGAAGCTGCCCACGCGGTGGCCGCCTTCCCTTCTCAGAATTGGCTCACGGGCCAATTCCGCGCGCAAGCGGGCGTGCGTGGGGTCAGCGAGTTGCAGTCGCTATGGGTTGGTCAGGGTGCCCCGTTGGCGGTGCATGAGGACGCGGCGGAACTCTTCGCGGCGCTCGCGCTCGGCATTCCTAACTGAGGTACTCCTTAAGCACGCGCGCGTGGTTGACGTGCTCGTCATGCGCCGCGTACAGCAGCGTCACCTCGTCGGTGTCTGCCACGGCCTTGCGCAACTCCTCCACGGCGGCGTTCTGGTCCAGTTCCGCCGTGTACTTGGCAGCGAACTCGTCCATCTTGCTCGCGTCGTGATCCCACCAGGTGCGCAGCTCCGGGCTGGGCGCCACGTCCTTGAGCCACAGGTCCAGTTGCGCGCGTTCCTTGCTCACTCCGCGCGGCCACAATCGGTCCACTAGGACGCGATAGCCGTCACCAGCGTCGGGTTCCTCGTAAATGCGTTTGATCTGCATAAATGGCTCCTAGCTCCCCATGGGTACATCAGGTCCGGCTCTGAGGAAATCGCGCGCGCTGTGGGTGCATGAGGTCCGGTTGGAGGGTTGCGCTTGCACTGCACTTGCACTTCGTTTGGACTGCGTTCGCGCGTACATCTGCGTTCGCGCATACGCCTGCGCTCGCACCGAGCCCGGGCAATCCTGCGCGAGGCGCTCGGCACCATGTCCCCAGACCCCACGTCCCCGCACCCTGTGTACCCGGACCCTGTGTACCCACAGGAGTCGGGAATCGGCAAAAGCCGGACCTGGTGTACCCATGGGAGCCCCGACTACTCCGCTCGCGGCGGGAACTGAGCCACGAGGTCTGTGTCCTTGCCGGTGGGGCCAATCTTCGCGGCCCCGCTCGGGTTGCCCAGCGGTCCGTCACGGCCGGGCATGTCGATGGTGAAGAACGCGGCGTTGTCGCCCGTGAAGGCGCTCCATTTATCGGGGACGTCGTCTTCGTAGAAGATCGCCTCTACCGGGCAGACCGGCTCGCACGCGCCGCAGTCGATGCACTCGTCGGGGTTGATGTACAGGGATCGCGCGCCCTCGTAGATGCAGTCCACTGGACACTCGTCCACGCAGGCCCTGTCCATAATGTCGATGCAAGGCTCTGCAATCACGTACGTCATGGCGCCTCCCGGCGGTAGCAACAGCTAACGATCTATAAAACGGATATTACTCCGGTTTATTGGCGACGTGAACAAGGCACAGCTCGGGCTCCACGAGCGGGAGCAGTTCCAACGCCAACCTATCTCCGTCTTCGCCTTGCGCCAGTATCTGCTCCAGGAGCCCCCGATGCACGGAGCAGACCACCTCTGGATGCATCCGCGCCGAGTCCCGGAACGGGCAGGCATGCAGGCGGATCTCGTCAGCTGTCAGCTCGGGCTCAAAGCCCAGCTGCTCAAGAGCCTCCACCACGCCGCCGTACCCTCCCCGCACGTGGGTGGCGGCCACGAGTTCGCTGCCCCAGCGTCGGCCTGCTTGCTGAGAATCACGGGAGGCCGCCTCGCCGCGTCCGCTCAACGCGTCAACCAACACCTCGATGAGCTGCTCGCGCGAGGCGCGATCGCGCGCTTGCCCGGCCGGCGCGTAGAGGATCGTGGGGCGGCCCCTGCGGAGGGTGGATTCAGTGCGGCGGCTCACGAGCCCAGCACGCTCCAGGTGATCCAGGTGGAATCGCGCCGTGGTGATGTGCAGGCCCACTTGGCTCGCGATGGCCTGCACCGACAGTGGGGCGGCGGAAGCCACGAGGGCGTCGAGAACCCGCCTGCGTGGGGCCGACGCAAGCGCAGTTAGGTAGGCCTCGTCGCCTGAAGTGCTCATTGGATAAAAACTATCATTATGCGGTCAAAGATGGTGCGACCGTGCTAGTTTCAAATGTGGCGAAGACCCCCTCCGTTCCCTCCCCCGATGGCTTCACCGTGGCACTTGCCAGCGATGATGCCCTGAAAGCCGCCGTGGAATTGGAAGCCGACGGGGTCCATTCCCGCCACCTATTCACCGGGTCCGCCGTGAGCATTGCCACCGTGGCGATAGGCGCCGGTGCGGTGATGTCCGAGCACATGGCGCTCGCGCCAATCCTCATTCAGGTGGTGCACGGGCACGTGACCATGACGATGGACGGCGCGGAGACCCACTTGCCAGAGGGCGCAATAGTCCACGTTGAAGCCGAGGTGCGGCACTCGATCCTCGCCCACGAGCCCACTCGGCTGTTGGTCATGGTGCTTGGGCAGCACCGCACCATTCATGAACAGGAGCGTGGCGCGTAATGGGCCATGAAGTTGTCCACCCGCGCGTGCTGTACGTGGGGACGCCCGTCTACTTGGTCTCTACCGAGAACGACGACGGTACGTTCAATCTGGCGCCCGCGTCGAGCCATTTTGCGCTGGGGCAAATCCTTGTGCTGGGGCTGGAAACGGACGGCCAGAGTGCCGCCAATCTCATGGAGCGGCCGGAGCTGACGGTGAACTTTCCCTCTGGGGCCCTGTGGGAGCAGGTGGAGAAGCTCGCGCAAGTGACGGGACGCAACCCGGTGCCAGCGGCCAAGGCGGAGCGCTACCAGTTTGAGCCGCGCAAGTTTGAGTACGTGGGGCTCACGCCGCAGGATTCAGAGCTAGTGCGGCCCCCTCGCGTGCTCGAGTGCGACCTTCAATTTGAGGCTCGCGCTCGCCGCATCACCCCTGGTATGGATGGGGATTATCAGATGGTGGAGGCCGACGTCCTACGCGTTCACGCCGCACCGCACCTGCTGGTGCCGGGAACGGAGCACATTGACCCGCGCCGCTGGGAGCCGCTCATCTACGCCTTCCGCCACTACTTTGACAAAGGCGCCGAGCGCGGCTGGCGCAGCGACTCTTCAACAGCGCACCTTTAGGCTCGCTCCGCGATCCAATCCAGCGCCGTCCCCGCGCGGCGCATCACCGAAATGTGACCCGCGCCCTCTACTTCTAAGAAATTGGCGCCGTCAATATGCTCCGCGAGCCACCGGCCGTGACTTGCGGGCACCACGCGATCCGCTGAGCCGTGCACCACGAGGGTGGGTACCGTTATGTCGCTGGGGTCAAAGCCCCAATCGCCCACGCTCGCAACATCGTCGTCGATGAACGGCTCCAGACCGGAGAGCTGAGCCAGGGCCACCACGTGGTTGCACCACGCCCAGTCACCGTTGAGCTCTTCCCAATCGCTCTCGATGAACATGCTGGGATCGAACTCCGCAGTCTCGAGGTGGGCGCGCAACGCGTCCGCTCCCTGCGTTGCCGCGCGTAACTCCGCCTCGCCGCCGGGATTGATGCCAGCAAACCAGTCCAGCCCAGGCACCCGCTGCCCCCGAGCAACGAGCGGCGCGAGCCCGCTGATGCTCACCGCCGCGATCACGCGCTGCGGAGTAAGCGCCGCGCATGCGAGCGCGTGCGCTCCCCCGCCACTGTGGCCAAGAACGGCATAGCGGTCCAAACCTAAGTGGTCGGCTACGGCTTGAGCGTCGCCCGCCGCATCGCCGACGCTCCTGCCGGGCCGCGCGGTTGAGCCACCGTAGCCGGGGCGATCGTAGCCAATCCAGCGGAGCCCGCGCTCGGCCGCCGCTTGGTACAGCGGCGCGGGCGGCTCGCCCACGTTGGGGCTGCCGTGGTGATAGATGATCGGCAACAGGTCACTCTCGCCGGGGGTGACGTCGTAGAACTGGATGGTGCGGCCGTCGCCGAGCGTAAGGGAGCGCGTGTCCATAAGGCGACCCTAGCGTCGGGCCCCACATGCAATCTTGGGGTTGCAGGTTGTGGCGACCATGTGCAATGCTGGGGTTGCACATAATTT
>CAYMRO010000007.1:9569-21887 GCA_964392875.1 uncultured Demequinaceae bacterium | reverse complement strand
TCCTCCACGATGACGCATGCGGCGTTGTGGTCGGTGAAGAGGGGGTTGATGGTGAACCCGATGGCCGTGTAGAAGGCCTTGGCACGGTCTAGATCAGTGACTGGCAGGTTGACAAACATGGTGGGCATGATGGCTCTCCTTTGAGCGTGTTCGTGTGGTGAACACCTCTAACACTTGCAAAAAACAAGTAAGCCGTCAAGACCTTATTTCGCGACGGCGCTCGAGGCGCCGCTTGACCCACTCCACGATCATGGGGGTCACGGAGACCAAGACCACCAGGATGAGCGCAACTTCAATGTTGTTGCGGACCACGTCAAAACTGCCCAGCCAGTACCCGAGCATCGTTACGCCAACGCCCCACAGGAGCGCGCCGATGACGTTGTAGCGCACAAAGTGGCCGTACGGCATCTTGCCGATGCCGGCCGCGACGGGCACGTAGGTGCGCACGATCGGCACAAACTGGGCGAGGATGATCGCCTTCCCGCCGTGGCGTTCAAAGAACTCGTGGGTGCGGTCAATGTAGGACTTCTTGAAGAACCGTGAATCCTCGCGGGCGAAGATTCGCGGACCAACGCCGCGGCCGATCCAGTACCCAATCTGCGGCCCGATGAACGCGGCGAGGCCCATGAGCCCTGCAACAAACCAGATGGGAAGGTCAATCTGACCGGTGCCCGTGAACAGGCCAACCGTAAAGAGCAGCGAATCACCAGGCAGGATGGGAAACAGCAGGCCCGTCTCGATGATGATGATGATGGCAACCGCGAACACCGCCGCCGTGCCGAATCGGTCGATGAAGCCATTGATGAGCTCGTCTGGATTGAGCCAGTCGGGGCCGAGCATCGGCATGACGTTCGCGATCACGCGGATAGCCTACGTGGATGGAGTCCCAGGAAGCCGACACCCGCAACGTCATCGATCGCTACAAGGGCCTGCCCCATGACGAGATAGTCGCCGACCTTGACCGGCGGCGCCACCCGTTTCATGTGGCCATCGAGAACTGGCAACACGATTTCAACATCGGCTCCGTTGTGCGCACCGCCAACGCGTTTCTCGCGCGCGAAGTGCACATCATCGGCAATCGCCGCTGGAACCGTAGAGGGGCCATGGTGACCGACCGCTACCAGCACATTCGCCATCACCCAACGGTGGAGGATTTTGTGGCGTGGGCTCATGCGGAACAGCTGGCCGTAATCGGCATCGACAACCTGCCGGGATCCGTGCCGCTCGAAACCTACGCCCTGCCAAAGGCGAGCGTTTTGGTCTTTGGCCAGGAGAGCGTGGGGCTCACCGATGCCGTCCGTGAAGCGGCCGACGCCACCCTCGCCATCGCGCAATACGGCTCCACTCGCTCCATTAACGCGGGTGCTGCGGCCGCGATTGCGATGCACGCCTGGGTGCGGCAGCACGCGGATATTCAGGCGGGACACACGAGCGGGACGTGATGCCCATTCCAGGGCCTCCTGATTTCTGACAGAATGGACGACGGTTCCAATCAATCCAGTTCCAGGAGTTCCGCATGGCTATCGCCACCCCAGAGACCTACAACGCGATGCTTGACGCCGCCAAGGCCGGCTCGTACGCGTTCCCCGCAATCAACATCACCTCGTCATCGACCATCACGGCGGCCATCCAGGGCTTCGCCGAGGCCGAGTCCGACGGCATCATTCAGGTGTCAGTTGGCGGTGGCCAGTACGCCTCTGGCGGCACCATCAAGGACCAGGTCCTGGGCTCCGTTGCCCTCGCGGCGTTCGCGCGCGAGGTGGCCGCGGCATACGGCGTGACGATCGCCCTGCACACCGACCACTGCCACGCGCAGTACGTGGACAGCTGGCTGCGCCCACTGCTCGCCATCTCCACCGAGCGCGTTGCGCGCGGCGAGCAGCCGCTGTTCGTCTCCCACATGTGGGATGGCTCGTCGGTGCCGCTTGGTGAGAACCTCACCATTGCCCAGGAGCTCCTTGAGCTGTCGCAGGCCGCACGCACCGTCCTTGAGATCGAGATTGGCGTTGTGGGTGGCGAAGAGGACGGCCACGCTGCTGAGATCAACGAGAAGCTATACACCACCCCCGAGGACGGCCTCGCGACCGTTGAGGCTCTGGGTCTTGGCGAGAAGGGGCGCTACCTCACCGCGCTGACGTTCGGCAACGTGCACGGCGTGTACAAGCCGGGTGCGGTCAAGCTGCGTCCCGAACTGCTCGGAGACATCCAGGCGGCAGTTGGCGCCAAGGTGGGCAAGGACAAGCCGTTCGACCTCGTGTTCCACGGCGGCTCGGGCTCCACGGCAGAAGAGATCGCCACGGCCGTCTCGCATGGTGTCATCAAGATGAACGTGGACACGGACACGCAGTACGCGTACACGCGTCCCGTTGCCGACTACATGCTCAGGAACTACGACGGCGTGCTCAAGGTTGACGGCGAGATCGGCGACAAGAAGACGTACGACCCCCGCGCGTGGAGCAAGGTCGCGGAGGCCGGTATGGCTGCGCGCGTAGTCGAGGCCTGCCAGCAGCTCGGTTCCGCCGGCAAGAAGATCTAAGGACTGCTTCATGCCCGGCGCAGTAATCGTTGGCGCCCAGTGGGGCGACGAAGGCAAGGGCAAGGCCACGGACCTGCTCGGCTCACGAGTCGACTACGTGGTGAAGTTCAACGGCGGCAACAACGCCGGGCACACGGTTGTCATTGGCGACCAGAAATTCGCTCTGCACCTCTTGCCCTCGGGAATCCTCACGCCCGGCGTCACGCCGGTGATTGGCAACGGTGTTGTCATTGACCTGCGCGTGCTGTTCCAAGAGGTCGACGGGTTGCTTGAGCGCGGCGTGGACCCGGCGGCGTTGCTTATCTCCAACGCCGCGCACCTCATCACGCCGTATGCGCGCACGCTCGACAACGTCACGGAGCGGTTCCTCGGTTCTCGCAAGATTGGCACCACTGGCCGCGGAATTGGCCCGGCCTATGCGGACAAGATCAACCGCTTGGGCATCCGCATCGGCGACCTGTTCGATGAGCAAGTGCTGCGCGACAAGATCGAGGGCGCGTTGGTGGCCAAGAACCACCTGCTCGTGAAGGTCTACAACCGCCGCGCCGTGACGGTTGACGAGGTCGCCGACGAGCTCTTGAGCTTCCGCGACCGGCTCGCGCCGATGGTTACTGACACCTCACTGGTGCTGAATTCGGCGCTCGACGAGGGCAAGACGGTGCTCTTTGAGGGTGGTCAGGCGACCATGCTCGACGTTGACCACGGCACGTACCCCTTCGTCACCTCATCCAATGCGACGGCGGGCGGGGCGTGCACGGGCTCCGGCGTTGGCCCCACCAGGATCGACTCGGTCATCGGGATTGCCAAGGCGTACACCACGCGCGTTGGTGAAGGTCCCATGCCTACCGAGCTGCTCGACAAGTGGGGTGACCGCCTGCGCGATGTTGGCTACGAGTTTGGCACCACCACGGGCCGCCCGCGGCGTTGTGGCTGGTATGACTCGGTTATCACGCGGTATGCGTCCCGCATCAATGGCCTCACAGACATTGTGCTGACCAAGTTGGACGTGCTGACGGGCATCCCCGAGATCCCCGTATGCGTTGCCTATGACGTTGACGGTGTCCGTTACCGCGATCTGCCACTCGACCAAGGTGCGTTCGCTGCCGCCGAACCGGTCTACGAGACCTTCCCGGGTTGGGACGAGGACATCTCCGGAGCCCGCGAGCTCCGGGACTTGCCTCCGGCCGCACGCGACTACGTTGCGGCGGTTGAGGACCTCTCGGATTGCCGCATCTCCACCATCGGTGTTGGCCCGGGTCGCGACGAGATCATTCAGATCAACGATCTGCTGCACGTTCGCGCCTGAACATCTCTGGGGGCTAGGTGGCGCGCTCGCGCACCACCGTCGCCACGTCCACCTTGCGGACCGCCCGCGCTGCAGGGATCCTCGATAGCGCTGACGCAATCAACACGCCGGCCGCGGCCACCCACGGTACCCACCACGACCACATCAGGTGGAACGTGAAGAGGTCGCTCGAGAAGGTCGAGAGGAACCACGCTGCCGCGAGGGTGCCGAGCGCAACGCCAAACGGGATGCCAAGGGCCGTCGCGATCACGTTCTCGATGGTGATAGTTCCGGCTACTTTGCGGACTGGAACACCGGAGGCCCGCAGGGTGGCCAGCTCGCCGGTTCGCTCCACGATGTTGACGGCGAGCGTGACATACATGACGGCCAGCGCGAGCGCGCCGCCCAAGATGATCATGACGCCAATGAACGCCCAGAACAGCCCTAGGTACTGCTGCAGGCTCGTGACCACGGCGCGCGCATCCTGATACCCCACAACTCCATCGAGCTGCGAAATGTGCTGACGCATCGCGTCGCGATCCACACCGTCACGGAAGGCGAGGTCATAACTGCTCAGCCCGGTCTCATCGACGGCGCTGCTCGCAACATCGTTAGTTGCGTACAGAAAGGTGCCGAGTGGTTCGTCGACGAATCCCGCGATCGTCACCTCGCTGGTGCCGGATTCCGTGGAAAGGGTAATGGTGTCGCCAGCCTCCACGTTGAGCAGCGTCGCAATAGGCGCGCCCGCGAGGACTCCCGATGGAGGCAGACTCGTGAGGGCGCCGTCGGTCATCTTGAATTGATGCATAGCCGTGTTGGACTCGAAGCCCCGCAAGGTGGTCACGTAACTGTGCCCGTTCGCCTGGGCCGTGACTCGGCCCATTGTGGTTCGCTCCACGGCGGCCACGCCGTCAACGCTGCCCACAGTGGACGCGGCATCAACCCCGTCTTCGATCACGACCGTTGCATCTTGCAATTCGATGTCCGTGTATTGGATCTGGATCGCTTGAACAATGGAGGTCATCATGCCCACGGATGCCAGCACGAGTACCAGGGAGAGGATGGCGCCAAGCATCGTGGCAAGGGTTCGGCGCGGACTGCGGCCAACGTCGCGGAGCGCCATGCGGGTGGCAACTGGCAGCCAGCGCATCCTCGCCACCAGACGGCTCCACGGCCCCGGGGCGCGCGTGGGCGCGGCGGTGTGCATGGCCTCCGCTGGCTTGGTGCGAGATGCGCTGAGCGCTGGGAAGAAGGCGCCCATTGCTCCTACCAGGACGCCGAACGCGAGGCCCACGACGATCATCCACGGGTAGTTCTTGATAACCGTGTCCGGGATGCCGAGTCCGCCCGTGTACGCCGTGGTGACCGCGCCACTGGCGAGTGCGCCGATCACCACTCCGAGGAAGCCGCCTAGAGTGCCAACGACGAGGCCCTGCAACAGGTACATCCGGAGTATGCGTCCACGCCGGGCCCCCGCGGCCATGAGAGTTGCGATCACGGGCCGCTCCATCAAGATGCGGCG
Organism: uncultured Demequinaceae bacterium; assembly: GCA_964392875.1. GTDB lineage: Bacteria > Actinomycetota > Actinomycetes > Actinomycetales > Demequinaceae > Demequina. The sequence continues at coordinate 16,544 of CAYMRO010000007.1, read as the reverse complement.
AGCGAGCATGACGTACGACGCGATGGCTGCGGCGAGGAGGAACAGCGCCGGGAAGGCTTTCGACATTTGGTCGAAGCCCTTGAGATCCTCATTGAGGGTTGCGTGCGAAGGCTGCTCTTCCCAGGTTTGGATGTCGGTGGCTCCCGCATCGGTCATCGCCTGGGTCACGTCGTTGGTGGAGGACGTCGTCAATTGATCAGGCATCATCACGAGCGCCTGATTGTCCGGACCAAACCACTGCGCAACGGTGTCCGATGGCAGGAAGAGCACGGCGAACGCATGCGGGTCACCGAGCACGGATTGGCGGTTGCGAGCGGGCCATAGGTACTCGGCGGAGATCGCCACTCCCACGATGGTGACCTCGTGCCAGCCATCCCCGCCGTAGACCTTGACGGTGTCCCCGGGTCCAATGCCAAAGGTGTCCGCTGCGTGTGTCTCGATCAGCGCCTGGTCCGTGGCATCGGCGTCAAAGTACCCGCCATCGACGACGTCCACGCTGTTCACCGCCGGCTGCCCATCAACAGGCATGCCGATTACGCGGCCAACCAACTTGGTGTTGTCGATGAGCATGGGAGGGTCGTATTGCGCGCGGGGGATGGCATCGGCGGCCCCAGCGGCAGCGGCCGCACTCGCGACGTCGTCTGCGGTGCCTCCGGTGCCAACATACGTAGCGAAATTGAGCCGGTCGTAGGTGTGTTGGTAAGACGCGGTGAGGTTTTGGAATGCCCCCGCCGTTGCCACGTAGAGCATGACGCCAAGCATGATGGTGATGGTGACGGCAATGACCTGAGCACGCGAGCGCCGCAGGTCTCTGAGCGACTTCTTAGTAGTGACTCTCATGACCGGCCTACCAGGTGACGTCGGCCGCAGCGATGGGCGCCTCGTTGACAGCGGCAGACTGGATGGTGCCATCAACCACCGTGACAACCCGGTTTGCGATCTGCGCCACCGACGAGTTGTGGGTGACGATCACAACGGTGCGGCCCTCGGCATTGAGCTCTTGCAACAGCGCCAGGATCTGGCGCCCGGTTGGGAGATCGAGCGCTCCGGTTGGCTCGTCTGCGAGCAGGATGTCGGGATCGGTGGCTAGAGCCCGCGCTACGGCAACGCGCTGCTGCTGACCGCCACTGAGTTGAGCGGGAAAATTGTCGGCTCTGTCCGCGAGGCCCACGGCACTTAGCAGGTCCTCGACGCGAGCGGACGACCCCTTGCCAGTGAGAGCCAGGATGATCTCGATGTTCTCCCTCGCGGTGAGGGTTGGAATGAGGTTGAAGAACTGGAAGATGAACCCCACGTGGTCTCGTCGAAACGCGGACAGTGTTGCCGGTTTGCGGTCTGAGACGGCCTCGCCCGCGATCTGCACGGTGCCCGCTGTCGCGGTCTCGATCCCGCCGATGATGTTGCACATCGTGGTCTTGCCGGAGCCTGAGGGCCCAAGGACCACCACGAGCTCTCCCGAGGCGATTTCCAGGTCCACTCCCTTGAGGGCGTGCACCGCAGCGTCCCCTTCCCCGAACGTCTTGGTGACGCCAGCGAGGCGAATGCTGCGGTCGGTGGATGCGGTCATGGTTGCGCCCCTTCCGGTGGCTGAGTGAATACGCCTTGGGTGTAGGCCTTGATGACATCCGCGCCCCACCTTTGCGCGCCTTCTTGCGAGAGGGGGTCTACGCCGAGCACGTCCGCGAGGTGCTCGTGCATGAGCACCATCGCGAGGTCATTGACCATCAGAAATGCCGCTCGCACCTCGGGATCGGCTGAGGGGCGTGTGGCGCCCATGCGCTCGAATTCCACGAGCAGGCCGCGGCTGAGTTCAAACCACTGCTTGAACAGCCGATGCCCAACGGGGTCTGTGCTCAGCAGCAGCCGCCGCAGGTAGGCAGGAATCGGTGAGCCAGGTGGCAACGAGCGCAGGAGCATCTCCGCAAATCCTGACACCGCCAACTCGTCGCCACCCGCGAGGGCGGCCAGCGCATCGGCTGGTGCCTCGAGCATTTCGTCGAAAATCTGGGCCACGTGTTGATCGATCGCGTCCCGCAGCCCTTGCTTGCTCGTGAAGTGGTGGAGGACCAGCGGCGCGGAGACCCCGGCGCAGGCGGCAACTTCCCTCACGCTCACCGCATCGGGGCCGCGTTCGGCAAAGAGACGGAGCGCGCAATCGCGGATGCGGACCCTAGCTGTGAGCTCATAATCGCTGACCATTCGTTCAACATACTGAACGTTTGTTCAATGCGCAAGGGGGCCGTGAAGACTTCACGCCCTCAGTAGACTCGCAGGCGTGATCATCCTCCTCGTAGGGTCGGGTGCGCGTGAGCATGCGCTTGCCCTCGCTTTGAGCCGCGACCCCGCCGTGACAGCTCTTCACGCCGTACCCGGCAACCCGGGGATCGGCGCGCTTGCCCAACTCCACGACGGGGACGCCACCGATGGCGCGGTGGTAGCCGCAGTGGCAACCGAGGTCCAAGCCGACCTCGTGATCGTTGGGCCGGAAGCGCCCCTCGTTGCGGGAGTGGCCAACGCTGTGCGGGCTGTTGGGATCCCGGTATTCGGGCCCTCTGGCGAGGCGGCGATGCTGGAGGGCTCCAAGGCCTTTGCCAAGGACGTCATGGCGGCGGCCAACGTCCCCACCGCGGACGCCCTGACGTGCACCACCATCGCGGAACTGCAGGTGGCGCTCACGCGGTTTGGCGCTCCACACGTAGTCAAGGATGACGGGCTCGCAGCGGGCAAGGGCGTAGTGGTCACAAACGATCGCCACGAGGCTCTGGAACACGGGCGCGCCATCATCGACGCCGGTGGTGTGGTGGTTGTCGAGGAGTTCCTCGATGGGCCCGAGGTGAGCCTCTTTTGCCTGTGCGACGGCGCCACGGTGATCCCGTTGCAGCCCGCGCAAGACTTCAAGCGCGCCTATGACAAGGACGACGGCCCCAACACGGGCGGCATGGGTGCCTATAGTCCGCTGCCTTGGGCGCCGCCCTCGCTCGTGGCCGACGTTGTGCAGCGCGTTGCCCAGCCAACGGTTGAAGAGATGGCCAGGCGCGGCACCCCATTTGTGGGCGTGCTGTATTGCGGTCTCGCGCTCACGAGCAAGGGCGTGCGCGTGGTGGAATTCAACGCCCGGTTTGGGGACCCAGAGACCCAAGTGGTGCTCGCCCGTCTCGAGACTCCTCTCGCGGGAGTGCTGCTCGCCGCGGCCGTGGGGCGCCTCAATGAGCTCACGGCGTTGCGGTGGAGTGACGATGCCGCCGTCACGGTGGTCATCGCCGCCAAGGACTACCCAGCGAACCCCGTCAGCGGAGATCCCATCACCGGTGTGGATGCCGCCAATGACATCGACGGCGTCCACGTGCTCCACGCCGGCACGGCTACGGCTCCGGACGGCACCCTGATCTCCGCCGGAGGGCGAGTGCTCTCCGTGGTGGGTACGGGCAACGGCCTCGCCGCCGCCCGCGATCGCGCCTACGAAGGCGTAGCCGCGATCACCTTGCCGGGTTCCCACCACCGCAGCGATATCGCGCTCAAAGTTGCGGAGGCGGTTGGCTGATGGCGCTCGCAAACATCCCGACCGCCCCGGAACTCGAGGGCTGGCGTGCCATCTACTCGGGCAAGGTGCGCGATCTCTACGAACCCGCCACCCCGCATCCGCAAGGCGACGTGGTACTGGTGGTGGCGTCGGACCGTATCAGTGCCTACGACTGGGTGCTGCCAAGCGAAATCCCTGGCAAAGGCGCCATTCTCACGGGCTTGAGCCTTTGGTGGTTTGACCAGATCAAGGACATCGTGCCCAACCACACGATTGAGGCGCCCGTCCCCAGCGCGGTGCAGGGCCGCGCCATCGTGTGCAAGCGGCTCAACATGTTTCCCGTGGAATGCGTGGCGCGGGGCTACCTAACCGGCTCCGGCCTGGTGGAGTATCGCGCGAGCGGCGACGTCTGCGGCGTGCCGCTGCCCCAGGGGCTGGTTGACGGTTCGCGGTTGCCTCAACCCATCTTCACGCCGGCGACAAAAGCCGAGTTGGGCCTGCATGACGAAAACGTCAGTTTTGAGAAAGTGGTGGCGGAGATTGGCGCTGACGACGCGACCGCACTGCGCGACCTCACGCTGCGCCTCTATGAGCGCGCCCACGAGATTGCGATCTCCAAGGGCATCATTCTGGCGGACACGAAGTTTGAGTTTGGGCGTGACGCGGCGGGAACGATCGTGCTTGGCGACGAGGTGCTGACGCCCGACTCAAGCCGCTTTTGGCCCGCCGATTCATGGGAACCCGGCCACGCCCAGCCCAGCTATGACAAGCAATACGTGAGGGACTGGCTGACGTCGCCGGCGTCGGGCTGGGACAGGAACTCCGGTGAGCCGCCGCCGGAACTGCCCGCGGAAATCGTGGAGCGCACGCGTGGGCGCTACCTCGAGGCCTACGACCGGCTTGCCAAGCACTGACCGCGGTGCCGCCAGCGCAGGCGAGCCCCGCCCCAACGAAGTCGCTCTCACGAGCGTCCTATAGACATGAGACTTCGCTGGTGGCTTGTGGTGGGCGGCGTTGTGGTTGTGCTCGTCATTGCGGCCGCCGCGGCCTTCAATCTCATGCACGCGCCCGCGCCCGACGGCTACTCGAGCCGCACGCGGGCGGTGGAGTACTACCCCGCTTGCGGCAACGAGGTGCTCAATGACAACGGTCGCACCTGGTATCCCATCCAGCGTGATGACTGGCCCGTGCCAGGTCCGCAGGCCATGTCGGTGCACGGCGGCAAGGGAGTAGCCGCGAGCGTGCCCATGGTCGCAGCGCCCGGCCCCGGCGACAACGTGGGCACGCTCTACGTGTACGGCAACGGGACGGCGTATTGGACTTCCGATTCCGGCGAGCTGGACACGTGGCTCACGCTCATCCCCCAGAGCTACAACTGGGTGTGCTGATTGCGCGTGCGAGCCGCCCGGTAGACTTTCCGCATGGCCACGATCCTCGTTCACGTCATGCCCAAGCCCGAGATTCTTGACCCCCAGGGCAAGGCCGTTGGCTCGGCCCTCGCGCGGCTGGGTTTTGCCGGCATTGAGTCCGCGCGTCAGGGCAAGCGTTTTGAGCTCACCATTGACGGCGAAGTGTCCGACGCTGTGCTTGAGCGGGTGCGCGAAGCCGCCACCGCGGTGCTCAGCAACCCGGTGATTGAAGACGTGGTTGAGGTGACGGTTGTTGAGGAAGCTGCGCTGTGACCGCCCGCATTGGCGTGGTCACCTTTCCTGGCACGCTTGACGATCGGGACGCACTGCGCGCGGTGCGCATCGCCGGCGGAGAGGCAGTGCCCTTGTGGCACGCCCAGTCCTCATTGCAAGATGTTGACGCGGTGGTGCTGCCCGGCGGATTCGCCTACGGCGACTACTTGCGCGCGGGCGCCATTGCGCGTTTCTCGCCCATCATGGACGCGGTGGTTGACGCCGCGAACGGCGGCATGCCGGTGCTCGGCATCTGCAACGGCTTCCAGGTGCTCACCGAGGTCCACCTCTTGCCTGGCTCGATGATCAAGAACGAGCACCTGCACTTCATTTGCCGCGACCAGACGCTGCGCGTTGAGAACGCGGAGACCGCGTGGACCAGTGAGTACCGCGAGGGCGAGGAAATCACCATTCCGCTCAAGAACCAAGACGGCCAGTACGTGGCAGACGAGCGCACTCTCGACGAGCTTGAGGGCGAGGGCCGGGTGGCGTTCCGTTACGTGGGCTTCAACCCCAACGGTTCGCGACGCGACATCGCGGGCATCACCAATGCGCGCGGCAACGTGGTTGGGCTCATGCCGCACCCGGAGCACGCCACAGAGCCTGGCTTTGGGCCCGACTCCGTTGAGGGCGGCCGCAGGGGTACCGACGGGCTCGCGTTCTTCACCTCCGCGATCAAGGGACTGCTCGCTAACGCATGAGCGCGGCACGCGAGGCGGTTATCGCCGAGCTCGCGGCCCTTATCCCCGTCGCTTCCCACCATCCCATCCGCGTCGCCATCGACGGCATGACGGGTGCCGGCAAGACCACTCTTCGCGGCGAACTGGCCCACGCTTTGCGAGCCTTGGGTGCTGAGGTCACCGAAGCGTCGGGCGATGATTTTCACCACGAGCGTGAGGTGAGATACCGGCAAGGGCGCGGGAGCGCGCGGGGCTATTTTGAGGACGCTTACGACTATGTTGCGCTCGCGGACAAGCTGTTGCGGCCGCTCGGTGACGGCGGCGACCGGCGCGTGCGGCTGCGGCACCATGACCTTTTGACGGACCAACTCCTTCACGACGAGCCCGTGCTTGAACTCTCCATTGACGCGGTGGTCGTGGTCGATGGCTCGTTCTTGCAGCGGCCGGAGCTGGACGGTCTGTGGGACTTTGTGGTGATGCTCGAGGCCACGCGCGAGGCCTCTGCGTTGCGCCAGGTGGCCCGTGATGGCGCGCCCGCGGACCCGGCGGATCCGTATCACGCCAGGTACTTTGGCGGCTACGAGATCTACATTGGAGAATGTGATACCCGCGCTGGGGCGCACGTGATTGTGGACAACACGGAGCTGGAGCGGCCCCGGATCATTCGCGTCCTGTGAGGACATGACGCCGGTGGGGAGGGCGTCTACCGGCCTGGTGTCCTCAAGGGACGCTGAGCGCCGCGCGCGCCCAAATCGAATCTCACCTCTTGACGATCAAGTACTGTGTCACGTACAGTACTGGACATGAACGAAATCGCACCAGACGCCCTGCGCGGCCACACTGACGCCATTGTGCTCACGGTGCTCCTGACCCAGGATCGCTACGGCTACGAAATCTACAAAGCGATCGGTGACGCCACCGGTGGCGAGTATGAAATCAAGGAAGCCACGCTCTACGCCACCTTCCGCCGGCTAGTTCGCGACGGCCTGGTCGAGGCCTATTGGGGTGACGAGACCCAAGGCGGCCGCCGCAAGTACTACGCGATCACCGACGCGGGCCGCGCCTTCCAGGCCCAGTCCGTCCGCGATTGGCG
>CAYMRO010000007.1:6695-9469 GCA_964392875.1 uncultured Demequinaceae bacterium | reverse complement strand
ATCGACGAGTTGGGCGACGTGCGGGCGGCGGCGCAGGAGACCGCACAGCTGGAGGCCGCCACGCCTCCCACCGTGGACATCCTCGCGCTCGCGCTTGCCAACAAGGTGCGGCCAAAGCCTGGCTTCGTGATGCGGACGGTTGTGCTCTCGGCCCTGATCGCTATCGCCGCGACCGTCCTCGTGCTCGCCTTCACGGGCGTATGGGAGCTCGCAGCAGGGGTCATGGTGTCCGTAGGGCTAGCGGGCATCGCGCTTCCGGTGGGACTGCTGACGGCAGACTCGCTTGGCCAGGAGACCACTTCCAACTACCCCGTGCCGCGCAAGCGTGCTGGCCTCTATGGACTCGCGGTTGGCGCGATCCTGGCGGGCGCGGCCTTCGTCACGTGGTTCGGCTTTGAGACGGACCAAGTATGGGCCGGAATCGTTGGCGTGGTGATTGTGGTGCTGGGCGCGCTGCTTGCTGCCTACCTTGGGGTCACGCAGACCAACCGCCACAAGCCATGGACCAAGGCCGCGGCTGCGAGCCACCAGTTCCACAACACCTGGGAAGAGAAGCCTGAGGACGCGGCTCGCTACGGGATGTACTCGGGGGCGCTGTGGCTGCTCGCAATTGGCGCCTTCGTGGTGCTCAGTCTCACGGTGGGCTTTGCGTGGTCGTGGATCGCATTCCTCGTGGCCGTGCTTGCGCAGATGATCATGACCGCGCGGATGCTGTTCGGCCGGTCAGAGGGCTGAGGCCGCAAGCTAGCGGAGCGCGTCCCTGATTGCCGCGAGTGCCACAAAGGACCCGTGGTTGAAATCGGCGCCAAGCTGGCTGGGCACGGTCACGAGCACAGTGTCCGCGGCCATAACGGCCTCATCCTCACGGAGTTCGGCAATGAGCTTCTCGGGGTCACCAACGTACGTCTTGCCGAACGTGCCAACCGAATTGTCGATCTCGCCAATCTGGTCGCGGTTGCCGCCCATCAGTTCCTTGGAAAGGTACGGGCCAAAGTAGAGCTGGCTGAGGTCATCCACGATGGGCATGACGGATCGCGAGATCGAGACGCGCGGCTCACCCTCATGCCCCGCCTCACGCCAGGAGTTGCGGAACGCCTCTATCTGACGGGCCTGAATGACGCCGAGCGGCTCGCCCGTAGCCTCCAGGACCAGGGTGGAAGACATGAGATGCATGCCGAGCTGGCCAACGCGGATAGCCGATTCCGTGTTGCCGGCGCCGTACCAAATGCGCTCGCTGAGTCCGGGAGATTGCGGCTGAATTGGCAGTAAATTACCTGGTAAAACGTGCGCATGGGCGCCAGGCTCGGCGATCCCCTCACCTGAAATTGCTCGCCTGAACAGCGCAATCCTGGCGGCCGCGTCCTCAGCCGGGGACAGGCCGTCGGGCAATGGATAGCCAAACTCGCCGGGACCGTCAAGCGGCATCTCCGGCGACCCGCGCGAAAGCCCAAGCTGCAGCCGCCCACCAACCAAGAGGTCCGACGTTGCGGCAAGTTCTGCCATATACAGCGGGTTTTCGTAGCGCATGTTGATGACGCCCGTGCCCAGCTCGATGCGTTCCGTGGCGCGGCCCATCGCAGTCAGGAGGGGGAACGGCGAGGCGAGGTTCTGCTCCCAGTGATGCACGCGGATCCAGGCACCGTCCATGCCAGCGTCCTCTGCGGCCTCGGCAAGGCGCACGGTGTCGTTGAGCGTCTCGCCGGCCGAGCGCACCACCGAGCCCGGCGCCGTGCTCCACCAACCAAAGGACAGGAACCCGATGTTTCGCATGGCTCTACGCTAATCGCATGATCACGGTTCAGAGAGTTGAGCTTGACGATCCGCGCGCGCGGTCGTTGTGGGACGAGCAGCAAGGTGAACTGGCCGCGCGCTATGGCGAGCCGGATATTGAGTTTGACTTCGCGGATCACATGGCGCCGGGCGATTTGATCGGTTCCTACCTCGCGCTCGACGCGAGCGGTGAAGCCATCGGCACGGGGTTGGTGCGCTGGTCGCCATATGACACCGGCGCGGGAGCGGTGGAGGTCAAGCGCCTCTACGTGCGGCCCGCGCACCGCGGTCACGGCCATTCGCGCGTCATCATGGGGGTCCTTGAGCAGGCGGCCCTGCGCGCTGGCGCCGTGCGCGTTGTACTCGAGACCGGGGTTGAGCAGCCCGAGGCGCTGGTGCTCTACGAGCGCATTGGCTACGCGCGCTTTCCCGGGTACGGCGCGTACAAGGACGATCCCCGTTCCGTGTGCTTCTCCAAGGAGCTGCCCACGCGCGTGCTCGTGGTGAACGGGAGCATCGGCGCTGGTAAAACATCAGTTGCGGAAAGCGCCTACGACGCGCTCGCGGACCGTGGTGCCCACGCGGCCATGATCGACGGCGACTTTCTGTGCCAAGCGCGTCCCACGCAGACCGAGGATCCCTTCAACCAGGAATTGCTCTTCGCCAACCTCGCGGCGGTGGCGCCGGTGTATCGCCAGGCGGGCTTTGGGTACGTGGTGGTGGCTCGGGTAGTTGAAGACCTCGAGGATCGCGCGCGCTACGCCCAGGCGTTCGCGGTGCCGTCTCCTGCTGGGGGTGCCATGCCGGCGCAGGTGGTGATTGCGCGCGTGACCGCGCCCGAGTCCACGCGCAAGGACCGCATCGTCCACCGCGACCTTGACCCCGCATGGCATCAGTGGGGCCACGCGCGCACGGTGGAGTTGGAAGCGAACCTTGTCTCCTTGCAATTGGACGACGTTGTGGTCACCAACGCGGACCGCTCGCCCAGGGAAACGGCGGAGGAA
>CAYMRO010000007.1:0-6595 GCA_964392875.1 uncultured Demequinaceae bacterium | reverse complement strand
GGACCTAGGCCGCGAGCAGCGCCCCACGCCAGTGCGGCTCGTTCTCGCGGATCCACTGCGCGTCCGACTTCCAGACGATGCCAACCCCGCGCTCCCACAGCTCGATCCAGGGAGACTCTCCGGTGACGCGCATTGCGTCGAGGTACTCGTACATGCGTTCCGAGCGAGCCGCGAGCAGCGGCAGCAACTCCACGCGCTGCTGCTCGGTGAGCCCGTAGCCGTCGGCGAACCGAGCCAGGCGATCTGCGGCGGCTTCCGCGTCCAGCCCGCCCTTGCACAGCGGCGCAAAGGCGTGCGCGGCGTGGGCGATGTCCCACAGCCGCGTGCCGGGTGCGGCGGCGTCCCAGTCGATCGCGATGAGCGCGCCGTCCGGCGTCACCAAGATGTTCGAGGGCGAGATGTCCTGATGGATGATCATTTCCGCACCGGGGCCCGCGAGCCCCTCAAACCACTGGACATCCGGGGGTGGCACGAAGCTGGCGAGAGCGTCGTGCATCTCGCGCATGAAGGCCCCAATGCGCTTGGGGTCCAGCGCCTCGTCAGGCGCGAGCGGGTGATCCGCACGCAGACCCTCCACCCATTCCACCAAGTGGTGGCCCTCCGCATCCCAGCCAAAACTGCGGGGTGCCCCTTGGAAGCCGACTTCCTCGAGATGAGTCAACAGGGCGTGCGTTGCCGCACTGTAGGGATCCGGTGCTTGCACGGAGACTGCCTCTCGCTTGATGGGTCTGGTGCGCACAGGTGCGTCTAATGGCCACACAGGGTTGGGGATGCGTGGTGTGGGGCGGCGGTGACGGCGGCCGTCTTGGCGCGCAATCACCCAGTCCAGTCCCTCGAGGTTGTCGAGGAGCCGCAGCTCGGAATCATCCATGCTGTGTCCCTGGACCACTAGCTGGCCCTCCCAGCCGGAGGCCGCGATGACGTGGGCGAGCTTGCGATCGGCTCGCCCCGCGCCGTAGGGGAGGATCAGGCGCCCGGTTTCCGCAGCGTTGGGGTCCATGCCGTTGAGAGCGATCGCCACGAGGTGCGGCTGCATGACCGCTAGCTGCTCCGCGAAGTTGGCGATGTGGGCGTGGCCATGCTGTTGTTGATACGCGATTCCCACGTTGGCCCACCCGCGCTCGGCGAGAGCCTCTACCAGCGCAACCAGATTGCGCGGCTCGCCAAAGAACCCAGTCTCGTTGGCGAGCAGCACGCACACGCCATGGTCCGAGGCGAGCTGCGCCAGGGGTTCCACGTGGTCCGCGGCCTGCCAAATGTGCTCAAAATCATTGCCCACTTGTTCCGACGCTACGGTGACCCACAGATCCGGCGCCAGACCGCGTCGGGCAGCTTCGGTAAGAAATGCGCGAATGTGAGGATTGATGGCTCCTGGCATGGGGTGGGGTGCCCGGATGCCGCTGAGGGAGATGCCTTGGTTGTGGAGAGCGTCGAGTTCCGCGTCAAACTGGAGGGCGTCTTGATCGCGCCAGTCCCAGACCAGGTGCCGGATGCCGATGCGGCGCAGCATCGCGGCTCGCTCACGAGGAGTGCGGGATTTGAGGTCAGTGGCGACAATGTTGGCGGCGGCCACGTTGGGGCGGTCGCACCACCGCACGGTGGAGCCTTCCCAGCCAAACTGGAGGATGCGCGAAGGCTGCGCCTGCGCCGCATTTACCGCCATTCCGGTACCCCGCCCTCACTCGAGTGTGAGTCAACGGTAGCGGTGTGGGGCACGCAAGCCAGGCTCGCCACACGGGGTTGCTTAAAGGTGAGATTTGAGGGGTGATTTGTGGGGCGCGCCCTAGTGGTTCAACGCGAACGTGAGCGCCGCGGCCACATGAATCTCTACGGTGTCAAAGTAGGGCACCTCGAGGTCGTCCTGGGTGAGCACCAGGGGGATCTCCGTGCAGCCCGCGATGACGCCCTGGGCGCCACGGTCTAGCAGGCGTTGCGTCACCTCCAGCACGGTCTGCCGGCCCTCGTCGCGGATGATGCCGCGCGCCAGCTCCTCGTAGATGAGATTGTGGAGGGTGGTGAGATCTGGCTCGGTTGGGGGGATCACTTCAATACCGCGCGCGGCCATGTGGTCGCGATAGAACGGCATGCGCATGGTGTACCCGGTGCCGAGCAGGGCGGCCCGAGTGACGCCTTTTGCTTTAAGGGCGTCTGCGGTGGCGTCGAGCATGTGGATCACCGGTATCTGCACAGCCGCCTGCACTTGCGGCGCCACGAGGTGCATGGTGTTGGCGCAAATGAGGATGGCCTCTGCGCCCGCGCTCTCCATTGCGCGCGCGTCGGCGGCAAAGGTGGTGGCGAGGGCATCCCAGTCGCCACTCGACTGGGCGTTGGCGATCTGTTGAAAGTCGTAGGAACGGACAATGAGATCGGCGCTGGCGGAGCCGCCAAGTTGCTCGTTGACGCCTTCGTTGAGGGCGCGTTCGTAGTCGATGGACGAGTGCCACGTGATGCCACCGAGGAGGCCAAGTTTCCGGGGAGCGGAGCGCATCTGGCCAGAGTAGCAAGGTTCTAGTATGATGGAAGGCTAGTTCTGGTCTGTCGGAACGCTGTAGGTAGGAGAAGTTGATGCGCGTTGGTGAATTGGCCGCTGCGGGCGGCGTGACCGCAAAGACGGTGCGGTACTACGAGACCCTTGGCCTGCTCGCGCCGCCGCGTCGCCTTTCCAACGGGTACCGCGAATACAGTTCCGACGCGGTAGACCGCCTGCGCTTTGTGCGCGACGCCCAGGCCGCTGGGCTCACGCTCGCCGAAGCAGGTTCGATACTCACCATGAAGGACGAGGGCCGGGGAACCTGCCACCACACCCGGGCGCTGTTGGAGCGCCACCTCGCGGAGATCGATGCCCAGATCAGCTCGCTGCTGGCGGCCAAGGGCGAGTTGACCGCGCTGTCCCGCCGGGCACAATCGCTGGACCCCGCCGATTGCACGGATCCCAATACGTGTCAGGTACTAGGACTCGAGATTCCTAGATTTGACATTCCAGCGGACAGTAAGGTTTAACCTGCTGCCATGACTACACTCAGTGACCACCCCACAGCGCCCGCAGCGATCAACCTCGCCGTTGGCGGCATGACGTGCGCCGGTTGCGCCTCAAACATTCAGCGCGGGCTCTCACAGTTACCGGGGGTGGAGGACGCGGTGGTGAACCTGGCGACGCGGCGCGCCACGGTCAGCCCCGACGGGTCCGTGGACCCAGAGCTTTTGCAGGACTCGATGCGCGCGGCCATCGCGGGCCTCGGGTACGAGGTGCTGACACCGGCTCGGTCGGCGGGCGCGTCCACCTCCTCTGACGGCCCCGCCTCTCACCGCACCTCCGCTGGGGGCGGTACTCACGAGGCCGGCTCGCATGGTGCCTCCGCTGGGGGAAATGCTGACGAACACGGCTCGCACGGCGCATCTGCCCCCTTCGACGAGCACGCGGCCCACATCCACGCCGACGCCGCGCGCATCGCCGACTATCGCCGCCGCTTCTGGGTTGCACTAGTACTCACGGTGCCGCTCGTCGCAATCTCAATGATCTCCTCCCTGCAGTTTGGCGGCTGGGAATGGCTCGCGCTCGCGCTCGCGACACCCGTGGTTTTCTATGGCGGCTGGCCATTTCACCGCAGCGCGGTGAAGGGCCTCCAACATCGCGCCGTGAACATGGACACGCTGGTTTCGCTCGGGACGGTAGCCGCGTGGACCTGGTCCACGGTGGTGCTGCTCGCCAATTTGGACGCCCACGTCTACTTTGAGACGGGCGCCGTCATCATCGCCTTGATCTTGCTTGGCAAGTGGATCGAGGTGCGGTCCACGGCCCACGCCGGTGACGCCGTACGCGCGCTTTCCCAGCGCCAAAGTGCCACGGCGACGCTCGAGGACGGCAGCGTCGTGTCCCGAGACTCGCTCGCTATTGGCACCCGCTTTGTGGTGCGTCCTGGCGAGGCGATCGCCACCGACGGCGTGGTGGTGGACGGTGCGGCTGCCATCGACACGAGTCTCGTGACGGGCGAATCGCTGCCAGTGGCGGCGGCTCTCGGCGCCGAGGTCATAGGCGGGACCATCGCCGTTGACGGCTCCCTGACGGTGGAGGCCACTCGCGTGGGCTCCGAGACCATGCTCGCCCAAGTGGCTCGCATGGTGGACGACGCTCTGAGTGGCCGCGCGCGCACTCAGCGCCTCGCGGACCGCATTTCCAGCATCTTTGTTCCGGTGGTGATTGGACTGGCCATCGTCACGTGGGCCACGTGGCTTTTGGTCACGGGCGACGCGAACGCGGCCTTCACCGCAGCCGTCGCTGTGCTCATCATCAGTTGCCCGTGTGCGCTGGGCCTCGCCACACCGCTTGCCATTTTGGTGGGCACCGGCACTGGCGCGCGGGCCGGCATCTTGGTGCGTGGCCCCCAGGTGCTCGAAGATGCACGGCTCGTCACCACGGTGGTCTTCGACAAGACGGGCACTCTCACCGAGGGCGCCCTGGCGGTCACCGCCGTCTCGCCCGACGCGGACACCGCCCTCCTGAGCGCGGCCGCGTCGGTGGAGTCGCGCTCGGAGCACCCGGTGGGACGCGCAATCGCCGCGTACTGGCCTCAGCGGATTCCGCTCAAGGGCTTCCGCTCCACGCCGGGCCGGGGGGTGACGGCAACGCTCAAGGTTGACGCGAACCCTGCCCACGCCAATCCTGCCCACGCCAATCCTGCCCACGCCGACCCTGCCCACGCCGACCCTGCCCACGCCGACCCTGCCCACGCCGACCCTGCCCGCGCCGACCCTGCCCGCGCTGAGTCTGCCGACGCCGAGATCATCGACGTTACGGTGGGCGCGCGTTCTCTGTTTGACGAGATCCCGGGCGCGCTCGAAACTTGGGCCGCCGAGCGGGAGGGCCTCGGCGAGACGGTGGTCTTCGCCGGATCCACGCCCGCGATAGATGCCGGCCTCACCGGCGGACCTGCCCTCGCTGGCACGCCTGCTGGCTCCACCGGCCCCGCATTTCTCGCCGTGCGCCAGCCGCTCGCGGCCAGCGCCGCGATAGCCCTGGCAGATCAGCTCAAGCCGGGCGCCGCCGATGCCGTGCGCACCCTCCGCGCCCAAGGCACGCAGGTGGTCCTGCTGACAGGCGACAACGAGCGAGCCGCCGCGGCGGTGGCGTCCCAGGTGGGAATCGACCGAGTAGTAGCGGGAGTGTTGCCGGGCGGCAAACTCGAGGTAATCGAGGCTCTCCAGTCCGAGCCGGGCGCCCGAGTCGCAATGGTCGGAGACGGTGTGAACGACGCACCGGCGCTCGCGGCTGCGGATCTTGGCATCGCGTTGGGCACGGGCGCCGATGTTGCGCGCGAGGCCTCGGACGTGACGATCGTCCGTGGCGACCCGCGCACCGTGCCCTCCGCCATCGTGCTCTCTCGACGCACCTTTGGGGTGTTGCGCGGCAACCTGTTCTGGGCCTTCGCCTACAACGTCGCGGCGATCCCGCTGGCGGCCTTTGGGGTGCTCAACCCGATGATTGCCTCGGCCGCGATGGGCGCGAGTTCCCTCTTTGTGGTGGCCAACTCGCTCCGACTGCGTCGCGCCCTCTAGGGCCGAGCATCGGGCGCGAGGGTGCGAGGCTTGACGGCGTGAGTGCTTGAGCGTGTGACGACGTACACCGACATGCAGACATGCCTGTAGGCCCTCACCTCTCGGCGAGGGCTGCGAGGCCGCCCAGTCTTCGGCGTCGGTGGGGATCAACCTCGGCGGGCGGGATGAACCACACGCGGTTGTCTTGGTCAACGTCGATGTCCCAGCGGTCATGGTGAACCTGGTTGTGACATCTGGTGCACAGCAGCACGCCATTTTGTAGGTCGGTTGGGCCTTCATTGCGCCAGTACACGATGTGGTGAGTGGCGCACCACGAGATGGGCGCGTGACACTTGGCGCAACCGCCATCGCGTTCAGCAATTGCCATGCGCTGGTACGGCGTAAAGAGCCTTTGGGAGCGCCCCATGTCAAGCACCACGGAGTTTGCACCCATGACCACCGGCAGAACGGCGGCATCCACAAGCAACGCTCGGGCGGTACGGGCGGTGATGGGGCCCTGCAGGGCGTCGCACGTCACGAGCGCGAGCTCGTCCTCCATGTCTTCCAGCGCCATGCGGACTATCACTTGCGACTTCACGCCGCTCGCTGGAGACTCGCAGTCCAGCCCGTGCTGACACAGCGCCACCAGAGCATCGACTCGGATCTGACCCGCCGTGCGATCGTCTGAGTCGTCCTCGCGTTTAGCCTGGAACGCATCCTTCACTTGGGCGTCCACCCACGACTTGATGAAGCTCGCGCTGACGGGGTCCAGCTGCCCGCGCACCTCCGTCATGCCCGAAGTGTCTTCCTTAAAATCAAGAGTCCGCTCCTGGCGCTGGCGCTCCTGGCGCGCCGCAAAGTCCTCACGGTCGTGCTCGGCGACGCGGCGCGGCACGGTGAGTCGCAACTGCTTGTAGGAGAGGTTCTGACCCAGGCTCGTGAGCTTTGCCTCCAGTTCGGCGGTGTCGCCACTGAGGCGCGCTACCGCTTGCCCGATGAGCTCGGCCTTGTCCACGGACAGACTTCCCTCACTCAGCCCTTTGCCCAATGCGCCGCCAGCCGC
>CAYMRO010000006.1:19084-22870 GCA_964392875.1 uncultured Demequinaceae bacterium | reverse complement strand
CCCACACGTAGAAGCCGCCATCTGGCACATTCCACGTGGCGGAGGGGATGAACTCTTGAAGCGCGGAGATCATCGCGTCGCGACGATCGCGATACTGCTCGCGGAATGCCTTGATCTGCCCTTGCCAGTCAAAGTGATCCAGGTATGCCGAGATCACCATCTGCGACATGTTGGACGGGCTGAGGATTGCCGCCTCGGACGCGAGCACCAGCTTCTCGCGCACCGCATGGGGCGCCACGGCCCAGCCAACGCGGAAGCCAGGGGCAAAGGTTTTGGAGAAAGACCCCAGGTAAATGACGCCTTCTGGGCTCAGTGACCGCAATGCCGGCAGCGGCTCACGGTCAAATCCCAACAGCCCATAGGGATTGTCCTCAAGGATCAGCACGCCGTGACGGTGGCAAATGTCCACAATCTGCGGCCTACGCTCCGCAGACAACGTGACGCCAGCCGGGTTGTGGTAATTGGGCACCGTGTACAGAAACTTCACGCGGCGACCCGCAGCCTTGAGCGCCACCAAAGTCTCCTCGAGCGCGGCCGGAACCAGGCCGTCGGCGTCCATGGGCACGTGCACAACGTCAGCCTCGCGGGCGCGGAAGACGCCAAGTGCGCCCACATAGGACGGCGCCTCGGCAACGATCACGTCGCCCGGGTCAATGAAGATGTTGGTGACGATGTCGAGGCCCTGCTGCGACCCAGTGGTGACCACAACGTCGTCAGGGTGCGCGGCGATGCCTTCCAGCGCCATCACTTGCGTGATCTGCTCGCGCAAGTACTCGTCGCCCTGCCCGGAGCCGTATTGCAGCGCCACGGCGCCGCGCTCGGCCACGATGCGTCGCATCATCTCGCCAATGTCTCCCAGCGGCAGACCACCGATAAAGGGCATGCCGCCAGCGAGCGACACCACTTCCGGGCGGCTCGCAACGGCGAAGAGAGCGCGAATCTCCGAGGCGCGCATGCGATGAGCGCGCGCGGCGTACGAGTTCAGCCAGGGGTCGAGGCGGGTGCCCTCGGTCACCGGGGGCACGCTGGGCGTGCTCTCATTCATGGGCACAGTTTGCCATGCCCGACGCGGGCCATAGCGCGCACACCTGGCACCTTTCCAGGGGCGTAGTTAGGCAATGACCTCGTCGAACAGCGCGGTGAGCGCTGGCTTGGGGCGTGCTCCCACCACGGACTTCACGAGTTCGCCACCCTTGAAGAAGTTCATGGTGGGGATGGACGTAATGCCGTAGGCCATGGCGAGGTTGGGGTTCTCGTCGGTGTCCACCTTGACGATCTTGAGGCGTCCGGCGTACTCCTCGGCCAGCTCGTCGAGCAGCGGGGCCACGGCACGGCACGGAGGGCACCACGTGGCCCAGAAGTCAACGACCACGGGAACATCGGAGTGGATCACCTCGTCCTGGAAGGTGTCTTCGGTGGCGGCGACAGGTGCCCTCACCACCGGAGCGGCCACGGGAGCCTCGACAACCACGGCGTCCGCTGCAGCGCCAGCCACAGGTTGCGGCGCCTCAGCCGCTGCCGCAACCTCAGCGTCGGCCAATTCATCCAGGAAATGCTGCGTGTCAAGGGCCGCGGCGCAGCCGGAGCCGGCGGCCGTGATGGCCTGGCGGTAGCGGCTGTCAACGAGGTCTCCACATGCGAACACCCCGCGCACATTGGTGGCCGTGGTGCGGCCTTCAACGAGTACGTAACCCGCGGAGTCGGTGTCCACCACGCCACGGATGAGTTCGTTGCGCGGGTCATGCCCAATCGCCACAAATAGGCCAGTAGCAGGCAAGACGGTCTCTTCGCCGGTGTCCACGTTGCGAACCCGCACGGACTCCAGCTTGGCCTCGCCGTCCAGCCCAACCACCTCGGAGTTCCACACAAACTCGATCTTGGGATCCGCAACAGCGCGGTCCGCCATGATCTTGGAGGCGCGCAGCTCACCCCTGCGGTGCACCAGGTAAACCTTGGAGGCGAAGCGCGTGAGGAACGTCGCTTCCTCCACGGCGGAATCGCCGCCGCCAACCACAACCACCTCTTGGTCGCGGAAGAAGAATCCGTCACACGTGGCACACCACGAGACGCCCTTGCCGCTCAGCCGCTTCTCGTCCTCGAGCCCCAACTCGCGGTATGCGGAACCCATGGCGAGGATCACGGACTTGGCCGTGAACGTCTTGCCAATGCCCGTGGTCACCGTCTTGACATCGCCCTCAAGGGACACGGTTTCCACGTCGTCGAACAGCACCTCTGCGCCAAAGCGCTCGGCCTGGGCCTGGAGGGTCTCCATGAGCTCGGGGCCCTGGATGCCTTCCACGAATCCCGGGAAGTTCTCCACCTCAGTGGTGTTCATGAGCGCGCCGCCAGCGGTGATCGACCCAGCGATCACGAGCGGCTGCAGCCCTGCGCGCGCGGCGTAGATGGCAGCGGTGTAACCGGCAGGGCCGGAACCGATGATGATGACGTTGCGGATGTCGCTCACGGGTATTTCCTCACGTGGTGGTGTGGCTTGGTAACAGATCGTAGAGGCCCAATGTTCCCGCGCGAGACCACCGCGAGTGCGTTACGGACCGTACGAGTACTGCGGGTAGTTGTCCCGCGTTGCTCCGGGATCCGGGTCATCGGTGAAACCCTGACTCAGCAAGCCCACGGCCACGATCACCACCACCACGAGTCCCGCACCCAGCACAACCAGCAAAATGGGCGCCGCGTTGATGGGACCCCCGGAAATTGCGCGCTCGTGGGCGCGCTCCAGGCGGCGTGTGATGCGCCGCGAATTGGGCCAACGGCGGTGCATGCGCTCGTAGAGCAGCTCGGCGTTGGTGGGCTTGGCCCGCGACACCTGCTCGTCAACCATTTCCTCAAAAGTCAGGAGGTCGTGGAGGTCCTCGAGCGCTATGGGCGGCTCCTCAATCAGGCCGCCGCCAACCAGCGGAATGCCGCCCGTCACGGCCTCCGCCTCAACCTCCGCCTTGACGAGCGTCTCGCGCGAAATGGTCAGTCCGCCCGTCACGCGCGGGCCGGTGAATGCCTTGCGCGCCGCCTCCAGCCGGTCACGCTTGCGCCGCTTCTCCGCCTCCACCGCACCAACGAGCGACAGCGGTAGCGAGTCCACGCCAGCGGGCAGCCCCCGCAACACGCGGGTATCGAAGGCACCCAGGCCATCGAGCAGCTTGGCAAGCGAGTCCACGGTTTTGCCAGCGATGGTTCGCTCGCACAGTTCGCGAGAGGCTTCAGACGTGCCCGACGGTATGTCGGCTGCCGTAGCAGATTCGGCTTCCCTGCCCGTCACGCAGGCGAGAAAGACGCGTGCCAGGGCCGTAGCGTCGGCCGCTTCGCCTTTGCCACGCCGCAAACCGGCCTGCAGCGCCAGCTCCCCGTCAACACCCACTCCGGAGATCACGACGCGGCCGCGGGCGTCGATCGCGATGCAGGCGGGACGCACCCAGCCGTGGTGCACGCGCGCGGCGGCCGCCACCTCCAGTGCTCGCGCGGCTTCGCCAACAACGGCTCGCGCCTTGGCTTCGTCGAGTCTGCGGCGGGAAAGAATGTCACTGAGCGGTACCCCAGGCAGCGGCTCGGAGACGATCACCGTTGGTGCAGAGCCGGAGCCGCCGCTCACTGCAATGACCCGCGCCAGGCGGGGGTCTCGCACTGACATCGCTCGCAGGGCGGAGCGGCGCACGGCGGTGGGCGCAACGGACGTCACGGAATCGATCATTACGGAGGTGCTCAGGCGCGTGTCGCGGCCCAGGTGGCGCTCTACTCCGGGCAGGTCATAGTCCGCCACGTCGAGCGCCTCAA